>JAGLKG010000299.1 GCA_023141835.1 Maribacter sp.
CCAAACTTTTCACGTACCTTTTTGAACATTTCAATAGTACCACGCTTGTAAGCTTGCGGATCTAAGGTTTGGTCATTCTGACTTCCAAAGCCAGCTTTCTTCCAATCAGGATCTGTTGTTAAATGTGTTGACCCATAGCCCCCTAACTGAATCCGAATATTCCGGTAACCTTCTTCTTTATACTTTGCAACACTATCAATTACTTCGCTTACGGATCTTCCTGAGGCATGGGTATAAGTATCCACGGCAAACCTCACTTTACCACCCAATAAATCATAAACAGGCATTCCTGCCATTTTACCCTTAATATCCCAGAGCGCTTGATCAAGGCCACTTAGCGCATTGTTCAATACCGGTCCGTTTCGCCAATACGAACTTTGATATGCGGTTTGCCACATGTCTTCAATATTGGAAACATTTTTGCCTTTACAAAAAGGATCTAGATACTCATCAATTGCCGATACTACGGTATGTGCCCTTTGTGTAAATGTGGCACAACCCAATCCGTACAGGCCATCTTGATTGGTTTCAACCTTTACAATGACCAGATTTATCCCATAGGGCGCGGTCAAAATGGCGCGAACCTTTGTAATCTTAACGTGTAACCCTTTTTCGTAAGAGGCGGTTGTAGCTGTAGGGGTGGCTGCATGGGCATCAGAGCTTCCGAAAAGACCCAATACGCCGGCTGTAGAACCCAATCCTATCGTTTTTAGAACGTTCCTGCGGTTTAGTTGATTTCCTTCATCTTTCATAATAAATATTTAAGTTAGAGCCTTCTATACAAAGCTTATTTCTATGTAGGTTAGTTTATTTTTTAGTGAATTTCCCCAAAGGCCAGGGTTCTTCCTTCCAACAAAAAATGCCTATGACCAGATAATCCATCTCGATCTTTTTAAATGTCAATTAAGCATCCTCTGGGCTACAGACCAAGGGTTCCCCCCTTACATTGAAAGAAGTATTTACTACTATTCCATAACCCGTCAATGGTTTAAACGCCCTAATTAGTCCCCAAAAAAGGGATTGAATTCTTTTGGCCCAAATCTTCACCGAAATGGGTTTACTTGTCAAAATGCCTACTGATTTCAGAAGTAAGCTTACCCATATCCTGATGTATGTACTCAGTAAAAAAACAAAGTTCATTGAAACCTCAATCCGGTTTCGAGATTTCGGTCACTAAGCTGTCTTCTTGCCAATTTTTTTGGCGTAGTAAAAACCAATTACACCTATTGTCAGTATTGGAATTATCAACCAAGCCCATTCGGCAATTATCGAACTGTGCGAATGATTGGCAACACCAGGGTGGGCATTCATGTATTGGCTGCCAATGGTCAAAAATAGAATTGAGAATACTTTTTTCATTGTTTAAGAATTTAAAAATTATTATTTATTTTATTATATACCAGATATGAAGGTTGATTGTTCTCTTTAGCCAATTTCTTGACATCATCATATTCGGGTTTTACTTTTAAATTATCGGTTGGTGTTCGTGTTTTTTTGACATGAATTTCACTTAAAAACGTATTCTTTACTTTCATTTTCTAGCGAGCTCTATACGGTCAATAGTATAGTATTGAAACCCAAACGATGTCTTCTATCGTAATCGATAATAAAAGGTTTATGCATTTAAAACGCGATTTAATTTTCCGGATACAAATCCTTCCATGTCTATCTTAACTTTTAGGAAACCGAGCCCTTTGAGTTCTCTTGAAATCTCTTCAAATTGACTTTCTAAAGAAGGAATTTCATTAGATGGCACTTCTATTGAGGCTTCTTCCCCACCATACCTCACACGAACATTTTGAAAGCCAAACGCATTCAGAACATATTCTGCTTGTTCGATTTGTTTTAAACGTTTATTATTTACTTGCGTTCCATAGGGAATCCTTGAACTAAGACACGGGCTTGGTGGTTTGAAAGCTGTTTCAAGACCCAAGGCATCCGCCATTTCGATAACTTCCTTTTTGCTAATTTCAAGTTCGGCAAGTGGCGATCTTATTTGATGTATTTCAGCGGCTTGTAAACCTGGGCGGTAATCTCCTAAATCATCAAGGTTGGTTCCATTTAAAATCGTGTATTGGGGATATTTATCTTGAATGATTTCCACCATCTCCCCATACAAATGATTCTTACAGAAAAAACACCGATTTGCCGGATTGGAAGCATAGTTGGGATCTTTCAATTCCTCCGTTTTTATCACCTCTAAGGTAATATCATGGTTATCGCATAAATTCACGGCTATTTCAAAATCCTTCGCTTTTAAACTTTCTGAGTTCGAAATCAACCCTATCCCATTTTTTCCAAGAACCATTTTGGAAACATAGAGCACTAAAGACGAATCTACCCCACCCGAGAACGCTGTGACAGTTCCTTTGTGGTCATCAAACCATTTTTTAAGTATAGCTAATTTCGACATAGATTTTTAGGGTCTTTATGGGTGCTATATCTTTTTGTCCAGTAACGAAGTTCCTTTTCAAACGTACCCATAACTTCAGGGTAATCATTTTTCACAGCTTTGGGTTCAGATGGGTCTGCCCATATGGAAAGAATTCGTAAGGAGAACGTATATTTCATTTTCATTAAGCAAATATCCTTTTGTAATTTTCAACAATAAGGCCTGCATAAGGTTTAGCATAATTGACCAACCTATCCATATCTTCAACGGATAGTTTCTTGAATTCCTTTAATACTTTTACATTCGCTTCAAGCTCATAGGTAAATCGGCAACCGCTACATAAAGTTGATACCGGTAAGGAGTATACATATTCATGTAAATTTGCATGTGAGAGCTCGGTTTTTGCTACAACATCCGGAATGTCCTTTGTTCGTATGGCCCGAGGCGTAGTATCGATTCTTCCGCCCATCATACTTCCCCCAGCCATGGTTTTCATAGCTATAACACCATACCCTTTTTTGTTCAAAACAGGCAATAGTTCATGTTGAAAAGATTCAAAAGAAGGGTCACAAACGTTCAACGGCATTTGGCATGTATCAAATTCAAGCCCCAATTCGTCAAGCTTATCGAGGAAATATAGGTGTGTTTTTGGATTTTGATGGCCCGTGAATCCTAAATAACGCGTTTTTCCTTTTTCTTTTGCCTCTAGAAAAACATCAAGAACGCCATCACGAAGGCGATTATCTACGTCTTCTGGAGTGGTAAAGGTGTGTATTTGCCAAAGATCCAAATAATCTGTCTTTAAGGCCTTTAACGATTCATCCAATTGTTGTTGTACTCCTTTACCCGTTTTAGCAGGGGCCTTTGACATTAGAAAAATTTCATCTCGATATTTAGGTGTAAGAAATTTGCCCATATACTCTTCTGAACGCCCATTGTGATAACGCCTTGCATTATCAAAAAAGCGCACTCCCAGTTCCATAGAACGTTCCACCATTTTTTCTGCCTCTTTTGGATTTTCAGTAAAGCCCAAATGATAGCCCCCCAAGCAAAATGCGGTTACCTTTTCTCCATTACGAATTAATTGTCTTTGAGGCAGTGTCTCGCCTAATTTATCATACGTCGGCATAGCAGAGGCCCAATCGGCGACTAAACTAAATGCCGCTGCAGAAGCAGATTTCTTGAGAAATTTTCTACGGTCTTCCATATCTATGTTTCAATTTTAAATCGTGTTATACTTCTGCCAAAAAGAAGTATTGAATTTGTTTTAAATCATATAGGTATCCCAAAATATCCAAGCAAATGAATACGTGAGGTGTTAAGTATTGATTAACACCCTATTAATATAAGCATCCTTTCTGTTGTTTGTTCTTTTTTTAACATTTTTGAGTGTTTGGCTTCTCAAGTTCTTCGGTTTCCTTCTTTTCCGCTTTTTCCTGACATCCAAAGATGAAGTACAACTAAGTAGTATAGTATGAACGGTTTTATTTTGTTCAAGGCTTACTTTTTAAAATTGATTATTTGGTAAGCCCATACACATTTGTGGCGCTTACAACAAAATTTGGAACCTTGACATAATCTCCATGTATACATTCGTTTATTCCATTCTTTTGAAAGTCCTCAATACAATCCTCCAAGGTTCGCTTTGTCAACCCAGGTTTTACTTTATCGTAGATAGGAGCGATCCAAGCGAGGGAGGTTGCCCAGAATGCGCCATTTTGATAGGTGCCAGGTTCTTTTTCAATAAATAACTTTTCCCATACGCCATCACTCAGCGTTAAGTGTCTAATTTGCCCCCGTTGCACATATTCATCGTAGTGTTCTACCAAAAAGTTAGCGATGCGTTGGGTCTGTTCAGGGGTAGTAACCCCCACCTCAACGGCATAAGCACTTCCCCAAATATCGATTTGTTTGCAATCGATATCGGCTGCCCAGAACATACCATCATCTTCGCTCCACAATCTGTATATACTCTGCTTAACGTATTCATAGCTTCTTTTGTAGTAACTTGACTCCTTAAAACCATACTTCTGACAGAGTGTATACATCTCTAGATTTGCCTTATAAAATAACAGAGACGTAAATAGCAAATACCCCGTCTTTTTGACGATATCTGTAAACCCATAAACACATTGTGGATTTTTCGGGTCATTATAAACCAAACCGTTCTCCTTGACATAGATTTGGGCAAGTCCATCCCTTATTTTCGATTCAAGTTCCAGAAAAAGCGCTTTATCGTCAAATTGATTCACATAGGAGCAAAGTAGCATTGCCATAAAGGGACCATTGTCAACGGCATGATCTGCTAACGGTTTACCAGGTGCGCCAGGACTGTAAATTACCTCGCCACTTGCATATACACGGTCGGGCATACAACCGTCATCGCGTTGTCCGTTAACCAAATAGTGGATTGACGCCTTTATCTCTTCTTGATCAATCAAATCGCCTGCATATTCCACCATATAATAAAAATCCCTGGTCCACAGGGCCTTGTAGTTTCCAACACCATCAGGAGAGTGAATCCATGTTCCATCATGGGCTTTGACACGACAACCTTTTAGTTGTTGAATAGTGGCTTCGCGCATCCATTCAACCATTTCTGCTGAAAGTCCATAGGGGTTGCCCATATTATATTTTAGGCCATTTGTTTGGGCAAAGGTCCGGTCCGTAATTAGACTACTAGCAGCAATTGCAGTCATTTTTTGAAGAAACCCTCTTCGTGTAT
Source organism: Maribacter sp. (assembly GCA_023141835.1). Taxonomy (GTDB): domain Bacteria; phylum Bacteroidota; class Bacteroidia; order Flavobacteriales; family Flavobacteriaceae; genus Maribacter_A. The sequence goes on from JAGLKG010000299.1 coordinate 5,118, forward strand.
CCATTGAAGTATAATTAAGTATTGATTAGTGTTCAAATAGTCCATTTTCTTTTTTTGTGTCATATCAGTAAATTTAAGTTTCTTTTTGTGAACTTAACGTACTGTCCTATTTTCGGGAGAATGTTCAATTCACCTTTTACGGAACACAAGAAGTTTACTTAAACGACCGTTTTATTGAACACTGCCAACGATCAGCGTTTGTTACTCCCAGAAAGTTCATTTTCCCGTACTAATTTATTCGTTCCTATTTTGACCTTTAATTAAACTTT
>JAGLKG010000003.1 GCA_023141835.1 Maribacter sp.
AAATAAAAGGTGCAGGTTGGTTTTTTATTTCTGCTGAAATGATTGTGTTGAATTCTGATATTGACAGTTGCCCCTTATCTGTCTGTATGGCTTTCACTTCATTATGAATGGCATTCAAGACGGTTAATGGCACTAAATTCTTATAGATGTTGAACAATAACAAGGTGTGGTGAAATAGGTTCTTGATGCTATTGAAAATGTTAGTGAATTGTGGATGAAGACTATCTAAAAGTACCTTAGTCTGATCTGGGCAAGATTTGATATACAGAGGTGTATTCTCGAAATTCTTCTTCCAACTTGCACCAAAATCGAATCTAAGAGTGCCACTTTCTATCTTCATCATGAATTTGGGAAAATAGCCGGATTTAAAATCTTCAGGAACAAGGCCTTGATATTCAATTAATTCCAGAGCCTTGGAAGCATTTTGTGTCAAGCAAGCCCTGTTTTCCGTTATTTGTTTCTTTGTAAGCTTCTGGAGTTCCAAAAAGTCCTCGATCTTTCGACCTTTCATTTTTTTTAAATGCTCTGAATGGGTTTCATTAAAGAGTAGCTTTCCAACCTTATTGAGATCAAAAGATATATCCCAGCTTTTATCATCACTGATTTTATCCAGTGCAAATTCTAATAATACTTTGGTCAACTTCTTGTCTTGACCTACTTTTTCTATCAGTTGGTCAACAGCTTCGCCTAATAAAAGGTCAGTATCCAGAACGACCTCAAAATTTTGGGCCAACTTCAGGTCTTTGGCAAATGTTCTTATGAGCCTGTGGGTAAATTTGTCTATGGTCGAAATATCAAAGAACCCATAGTTGTGTAAAATGTCCTTTAATGTTTTTTTTGCCTTTTGTTGAAGTGTTTTTTGATTAAAATTCAATTCGGTCATTGAATCAATGAACAGAAGTGAGGCGTCTTCTAGCCGAGAGGTCTTAGAGAATTCATATAAACTCTTCAGGATTCTTTGTTTCATCTCATTTACGGCCTTGTTGGTAAATGTAATTGCTAAAATTTGACCAAAGACATGGGGTCTGGAAAGGACAATTTTGAGGTATTCCTTGGTTAAAGTATGGGTCTTGCCAGAGCCAGCGGAAGCATTATATATTTTAAAAGGATGATGCGACACCTGTTTTGCTTGCAAAATACATAATCCTAAACTGTTCTTAACAAATTATTAGCTGAATATGTTTGTTAAAAAATGTAAATTTGATCAACATTTTTCTAACATAAAACACACAATTATGGCTTTTGAATTACCTAAATTACCTTATGCCTATGAGGCTTTGGAACCACATATTGATGCACGGACCATGGAGATACACCATACTAAACATCATAATGGGTATACGAACAATCTAAACGCTGCAATCGCAGGGACTGATCTGGAGAATAAATCTATTGAAGATATTCTGATCAACTTGGACATGAAAAATATGGCAGTTAGAAATAATGGTGGTGGGTTTTTCAATCACACATTGTTTTGGGAAGTAATGTCACCAAATGGTGGAGGTACACCTTCTGGAGACTTGGCCGCTGCTATTAATGATGCTTACGGGTCGTTTGAGGCGTTCAAAGAAAAGTTTAGTTCTGCTGCAGGTACTAGATTTGGCTCAGGATGGGCTTGGTTATGTGTACATGAAGGAGGCAAAGTAGAAGTTTGTTCCACTCCAAATCAAGACAATTCCTTAATGCCGAATACGGGTTGCGGGGGGCGTCCTATTTTAGGTCTCGACGTTTGGGAACATGCCTATTACCTAAACTACCAAAATAGAAGACCTGATTATGTAAATGCGTTTTTTAATGTCATTAATTGGGATAGGGTAGCTGAACTCTATGCTGGGAATAAATAGGTCGAATACATCTCTAAAGGCCCCAGTACAGACATTGTCTGTACTGGGGCCTTTTTTTTGACATTAAATAGAAAAGGGCGGAGAAGCCTCCGCCCTTTTCGTCCCAAATCTTACCATAAACTTAACCTACTTATGCTATGGCAAGACTAAATTACTGGTATTGTGGGGAATAAAAAAGAATTTTTAACAAATTTTAGGTTTATAACTCTGAATCGAAAAGGAATCTGAAATGAAAAAAGTAGGCTTAAACCTGTTAAATATTGAAATGATAGAAATAAAAAAGGTGGAGCACTGCTCCACCTTTTTTCCCCAAATCTTACCATGAACTTAACCTACTTATGCTATGGTCCTACAAACCTATGTGATTCTTTAGGAGTGTAAAAAGGTTTTGGATAAACGCCCTGATCTTTGGTTGAAATGCGGGTTGCAAGGTTTTGGGTAGCCATAACCGTAGATGGAGAAGTTAAAGGTTACCATAAAATAAAAAGGCGGGGCATTGCCCCACCTTTTTCCCCAAATCTTACCATGAACTTAACCTACTTATGCTATGGTTCTACAAACTTATGTGATTCTTTAGGAGTGTAAAAAGGTTTTGGATGAACGCCCTGATTTTTGGTTAAAGTGCTAGCTTTATAACTTTAGTAGCCCATATTATATGTATGATAATGGCTTTAGGTTATAAAAAGGCGAAAGGGATATTAGGTTTTAGGAATCTAAACTGGTGGTAAATAAAAAAGGTGGAGAAGCCTCCACCTTTTTTGCCCCAAATCTTACCATGAACTTAACCTACTTATGCTATGGCAAGTCTAAAGTAGGTGGGCATGCTCCCTAATGGACCAAAAAGCCGATGAAATGCACATATTATCGATAAAATACACAGTGCTAGGTATTTTATCGAGAAAAGGACTAATATGCTCTTTCGTTTTTTCCTTCAAAAAAGTTGATGAAGGCTTTATTTACTACCCTATTTCCTCCAGGTGTGGGATAATTTCCGGTAAAGTACCAATCACCCAGATTTTTTGGACAGGCCTTATGAAGGTTCTCGATTGTCTGATAAATAATCTGTACTTCTGTCTTAATGTTTTTAGGACTCAGGAGTTCCCCAATTTTGGTTGAGATTTCTTCCGCAGTAAATGGTGCATAAAAATCCTTGACATAATTAATGATTTCATTGTCATTGGAATTGACCTGTTCAATGCATTTATGATAAATCTTTTTGACTTCGGCCATAGTGTTACGGTCTTTATGAAGTGCTAGAGCCGCTTTGAAGGCCACAAAATCTTCTAATTTGGCCATGTCGATACCATAGCAATCTGGATATCGGATTTGTGGTGCGGAAGAAACGACAATTATTTTTTTTGCGGATAGCCTATCCAACATCCTGATAATACTCTTCTTAAGTGTGGTGCCCCGAACAATACTATCATCAATAATGACAAGATTATCATCTTGATTTACTGAACCATATGAAATATCATATATATGGGCAACCAAATCATCCCTACTACTATCTTGGGTAATAAAGGTCCTGAGTTTGGCGTCTTTAATCGCTACCTTTTCTATTCTGGG
>JAGLKG010000030.1 GCA_023141835.1 Maribacter sp.
TTCCCGTTTCGGGGTCTTCATTAAAACCACCATGCATTCCCGGTTCAAATTCGTGCGCGGCTTTGGGAAAAGCAGCAGTCAAATCTTTATCCCATGAAAAAATGAACTCCCCCTGGCCTGTTACCAGTTTAGCCTGCGTAGGTATATGATCGGATGCCATAGGCCCATGCTCATGACTATGTACGATTCCGGCATGTTCATACGCATGATGTGTATGGTCATCATGTGCATTTTGAGCATTCGATGTGTATGAAAATCCGAGAAAGGATCCGATTAACAATACCGTAAGCGTCGTTCTTTTTATCATGGTTGGTTTTTATTAATTTTTGGAAAGATAATAATTCCTTTCCTAACATTCGTCCCTGCTACAACTTTGCCCAATTTTGATTTAAACAACACGTTTTGCCACGTCATCGAAAGGATTTCGCTATATTTCCTTAAAAATATGACTGCGATTTAACCCGCCCATTGCTTTAGATAGGGTCGTGGTTAATTTAGCTTTATGCACAATAAATCAATTTATGAATAAAACAATACTTATAATTTTATCTGCAATTATTCACTTAAACATTTCTGCTCAAATTAATATGGATGACTCCTCAGTGCAAGTGGTCGGATATTGGAGTGTCAACGATAAACAATCATTTGACATGACCTATGGGAAATACAAAATCAAAGAGAGTGACACCACATCAAGAGAATTCATTACATACGAAGTAGATATTACTATAAAGGATTCAACGGCGACAAGCTATACAATTGAATGGCTATATAAAAATTATGAAATTCAGTCTGATAACCCACTTGTCCAGAAACTCTCAAAAGTAGCAGAAGATTTGGCAGTAGTAATAAAAACTGATGAGTTTGGCGCTGTTCAAGAAGTTGTTAATTGGGAGGAAGTTCGAGATTACATTCAAAAAACTACTAAAATTCTAAAAAAGGAGCTTACGAAAGTTCCTAACGCTGACCAAATTATAGGCCAAATCATGGGAATTTACATGAGCAAGGAGGCCATTGAAGGAAATGCAATAAAGGACGCGCTGCAATTCTATACGTTTCATGGTGGTGCTTACACTCTCAATGAGAAGGTGACAGGGCAAATGCAAATCATGAATAACTATGGTGGAGACCCTTTTGATACAGAGGTAACCTTAAGTTTGGATGAAATAGACGAAGAAGATGGTAGTTCAATAATTAGAATGTATCAATTAGTAAATTCTGAACAGCTGACGAATGCTACCTATGGGTATTTACAGAAGCTTGGAAGTTTTGGGAATCAAATGCCTTCAAGGGAAGAATTTCCTGCATTGACGAACGAGGTTTGGACTGCTTCTCGGATACATTCTGAAACTGGATGGGTTACTTACAGTATAGAAACAAAACAAATTAAAGCTGAGGGAACTACAAATATTGAAGAAAGAATAATTCAGTTAAAATAAGTGTGTAACAATCGCTAAAAATTCATTGGTGTATTTTATGGAAAAAATACGTTCAAGCTTTTCTAACCGTTGAAAACACAACAAAGCGTGAAATTGATTTTACTATTGAATGGCCCATTTTCACAGACGACTGGAAACCCTTAATAACGATAACATTTTCCCAAACGGTTGTTAAACACTTAAAAAACTAAATGACCAAAAATTATTCATGTAAGATGAAAAAAGTAATTTTTATAGTAGGGTCATTACTCATGGCCGTAGCCTGTACAACCAAAAATGAAATCCCCGATTCCCAACCAAACTTTATCATTATCATGGCGGATGATTTGGGGTATGGAGATCTTTCTTGCTACGGAAATACCAGTATATATACACCTAATTTGGATGCTTTGGCAACGGAAGGCGTAAAATTTACGGATTTTCATTCCAATGGAGCCGTCTGTAGTCCTACCCGTGCAGCCTTAATGACAGGTAAATACCAACAAAGGACTGGAATACAAAGTGTTGTTAGCGCTAAAAACCACAGACAGCTAGGTCTAAGCCTTAATGAAATTACTATTGCGGAAGAGTTAAAGAAATACAACTACAATAGTGGTATGTACGGAAAATGGCATTTGGGATACGCAGCAAAGTACAATCCCACATTACAGGGATTTGATGATTTCACAGGCTTTGTTAGTGGAAATATTGATTATCACGCCCATATTGACCAAGAGGGGTATCTGGATTGGTGGAAGGGTGATACCATTGATAATGAAGCAGGATACACAACCGATTTAATTACCGAGTATGGGGTAGAATACATTACGAAAAATAACCCCGAAAAGACCAAAAAGCCTTTCTTCCTATACCTGCCACATGAAGCACCGCACAGTCCTTATCAAAAGCGTAGGGATACCATTTTAAGGGAAGTTGGCAAACCGGGAACTGTGGCTGTCGATAAAGATAGTATAACCGCAATCTATAAGGAAATGGTAGAGGTTATGGATGAGGGCATAGGCAGAATAATACGTACCCTAAAGGAAATAGGGCAGTATGAAAATACAATGATCATCTTCCTATCGGATAACGGAGCCAACCGTTATGGCAATAATGGGGGCTTACGAGGCCATAAAGGAGGCGTTTATGAAGGAGGAAGTCGCGTACCCGCCATTATAGGCTATCCCAATATGATTAAAAAAGGGACGGTCAATAATCAAACTATACTTACTATGGACCTGTTACCTACACTACTGGATTTCATTGGTCAAAAGCCTGGCGGGAGAAACATTGACGGAATAAGCATAAAGGATAATCTATTGCATCGGACCCGTTTACCACAAAGAGATCTGTTTTTTGCCTATAAAAATCAAAGCTTCGTAAGGGATGCCCACTGGAAGTTGGTTCGTATTAATAATAATGATGATGAAACCAAAACCGAACTTTACAATCTCTCCAATGACCTACAGGAGAGTAAGGACCTAAGCCTGGATTATCCTGAGGTGGTGAATACCCTTGGCAAGAAACTTGAAACATGGGAAAAACAGGTTTGGGAGGGGGTAAAAGTGGTAGCAAAATAAACCAATGTACCAATGAAACACTACGGATATTTTATTCTTTTTTTATGTGCAATAGCAACGGGTTGGTCACAAGATCCATCATTAAAGATAAACCTTGAAATCAATGACGCGGATGGTATCTTTTATGAAAAAAATACGATTCAAGCTTTTCTTACCATTGAAAATACAACAGCACATAAAATTGATTTTAGCACTACATGGAGCATTCTGACAGACGATTGGAAACCCTTAAAAACGGTAACACTTTCCCAAACGATCAATCCTAAACAAACACTCCGAACCTACTGTCCTCTTTTTCGATTTCCCAATCCTGGATTCTATCGAATTCAAGCGGAGGTAAACGCTGCCTCTTCTCCCAGTGTGGTATACGAGCGGGTAATCGGAATAAACCCTGAGAAAATCAATGAACCCGTGGATAAAAAAGAAGACTTTGATTCCTTTTGGGATAAGGCCCTCCATGAGCTTTCAAAAGTAGCACCCGAATATAAAATCTCGCCCATTGAGCGAGAGAACGAAAGACATACTAAGCTGTTCAAAGTGGAAATGAAAAGCTATCAAGGCAAGACTGTAAGTGGATGGCTCGAAGTTCCTAAGAAAAAGGGAGTCTACCCTGCCCTACTAAGGGTTCCCGGTTATCAAGAAAACATGAAGCCAATCGATGCTACGAATGATATGATCGTTTTTTCCTTTAACACACGAGATCATGGCGAAAGCGATGATTCAGAAGGTGGTAGGAGTTGGGATATGTGGGTGAGAGGTTTAGACGAGAAAGATAACTATTACTATAAGGGCTTATTCCTGGATTGTATAAGAGCCATCGATTTTTTGACCACTCGAAAAGATGTCGATAGTAATCGTATTGCTATTTGGGGAGGTAGCCAAGGCGGTGGTCTTAGCTTTTCAACAGCGGCATTGGACCGTAGGGTTGCGCTGTGCATCGCTGACATCCCCTATATGAGTGAGTATCCCAAATATTTTGAAATAACGTATTGGCAAGAAGTCAGTGCGTGGTTTGAAGCACATCCGGACCACACTTGGGAAACAGTCTTAAACACTTTGTCATATTATGACACTAAAAATTTTGCTGATAAGATTACTTGTCCTGTCTGGATGGGCATTGGACTTCAAGATGATGTTTGCCCTCCTTCGACAAGCTTTGTTACCTATAATAAGTTGCAATCGGAAAAGAATTACATTGTATATAAAAATGAACGCCACAGTCAACCAGCAGTACATTATGAACAACGTTTCAAACAATTGAGACAATTTTTCAGCAAGAATGAAGCGGTCATAAAGAATTGAATACTTTCGGTTTGGTTATATTACTTTGAATAAACAGAACCCATTTAGCGAAGGGTTCTCAAAATCTAAAAACATATGAAATCACCCAACTCCGTTAAAATAAATGGTTTCGACCATATCCCCTATCATTTGGATACGTTTTCCGAAGAAGAATTGATTGTAAAAAGTAAATCCTTTTACGAGTGGTTGGACAAAAGAAGGTCGGTAAGGGATTTTTCAGACAAAAAAGTGCCTAAGGAAGTTATTGAAAATATTATCAAAAGCGCATCCACTGCCCCCTCCGGTGCCCATAAGCAACCCTGGACCTTTTGCGCTATTTCCAATGCTGAGTTAAAAACCCAAATTCGCAAAGAAGCCGAGATTGAGGAAAAGGAAAGTTACGAAAGTCGAATGAGCGAACGTTGGAAAAAAGACCTTGCTCCTTTGGGCACCGATATGAACAAACCCTTTTTGGAAATCGCCCCTTGGCTTATCGTTGTTTTTAAGAAGGCCTATGAAGTAAATTCCATCGGGGGGAAACATACTAATTACTATGTAAACGAATCGGTAGGAATAGCCTGTGGTATGCTGATAAGCGCAATTCACAATGCAGGCTTGGTCACACTGACCCATACGCCAAGTCCTATGAAGTTTTTGACCAAAATTCTTGACAGGCCAGGTAACGAAAGGCCTTTTCTATTGCTGCCCGTGGGCTACCCCAAAGTGCCGGCCTATGTACCCGATATCAAACGAAAAGCACTAAATGAAATGTCTTCTTTCTACGAATAGTGTAGAAATACCCCAATTGATACGTTTCTACCTCGGGAAGCCCCAATCGTAAAAAGAAAAATCTTATTTTTAAAACCGCCTTACCACTCGGCCCAAACATCATTTTGTAAAAGAAAAATAATCTTAAGAAATTAATCCCGATGAAAAGAACAACAATTACTAAGTGGAATCGAGTACTCCTTTCTGTCTTTTTGGGGTTTCTGGTCCTGGGTTGCAAGGAAGAAAAGCAGGTCAAAGCGGAAGTATCCGACCGAAAACCAAACATCATTTATATCCTGGCCGATGACTTGGGTTATGGTGATTTGAGTTTCACGGGGCAGCAGAAATTCAAAACCCCAAATATTGATAAGTTAGCAGCGCAGGGTATGTTCTTCAACCAGCATTATTCTGGCTCGACCGTCTGTGCCCCTTCGCGCTCCGCATTGATGACCGGCCAGCATACGGGCCATACCTTTATCCGCGGAAACAAAAGGATGGAAAATATGGGACAATATCCGTTAGAGGCATCGGCCCTAACCGTTGCCGAAATTTTAAAGAAGGCTGGATATACCACAGGCTCTTTTGGAAAATGGGGCCTGGGGTCTCCCGACTCTGAAGGAGATCCCAATAAACAGGGCTTTGATGAGTTCTACGGATACAACTCCCAGACCTTGGCGCATAATTATTACCCCTATCATCTCTGGCACAATCAGACCAAGATAGTGCTAGAAGGCAATGCGGGCCGAAAAACCGGGACCTATGCGCCCAATCTTATTCACGAGCAGGCCCTTTTGTTTCTAGAAAAGAACAAGGACAATCCTTTTTTCATGTATTACCCATCTGTCATTCCGCATGCCGAGCTTTTTGCCCCTGAAGAATATATGAAAAAGTACAGGGGGAAATTATTGCCCGAAAAAAGCTATGAAGGAACAGATGAGGGTGAAAGATACAAGACAGGAGGATACGGTTCCCAAAAAGAAGGTCATGCCGCCTTTGCAGCTATGGTCCATTTGCTTGATAAACAAGTAGGCGAAATAAGCGCTAAAGTTGAGGAATTAGGTATTACTGAAAACACCTTGATCATCTTCACTTCCGACAATGGGCCTCATTTGGAGGGAGGGGCCGATCCCGATTATTTTGATAGCAATTCAAAATTCAAAGGATACAAGCGTGATCTGTATGAAGGAGGTATACGCGTACCCATGATTGCCTATTGGCCTGGAAAAATAGCCCCAAAGACCAGCTCTGACCATATTTCGGCCTTCTGGGATTTTTTACCAACAGTCTGTGATATTGTAGAAATACAGGCCCCTGGGAACATTGATGGCATATCATTTCTTCCTGAATTATTAGGAGACAACCAAAATTCACATGACTATTTATATTGGGAATTCCACGAAAAAGGCGGGAGACAGGGAGTGCGTCTTGGAGATTGGAAAGGTATACGTCTAAATATGCATAATGACCCCTCTGCACCTATTGAATTGTACAATCTAACGCAAGACATTGGTGAACAGAACAATATTGCCCAAGACCATCCCGATCTTATTAAAAAAATGGCCGATATTATGGAGAAGGAACATATGCCTTCCGAAGTGTTCCCATTTACCTATGAAAGCAACAAATAGCAGTGACCTCAAAATCAGGGAAATTTCGGCCCAGGAAACTTATGATTTAAGACATCGGGTTATGTGGCCAAATAAGCCCGAAAAATATGTGGCGTTGGAAAACGATGCAAAAGGTATCCATTTTGGACTTAGTAAAGACTCCAGACTAATTTCGGTCGTATCGTTATTCATAACAAATGATGGCGCACAATTCAGAAAATTGGCCACAGAAAAATCAGAACAGGGCAATGGATATGGAACCCTGTTACTAAACCATTTAATGGCCATAATCACGAACAGGAAAATAAAAAAAATATGGTGTAATGCACGGGCGGATAAAACCTCTTTTTATGAAAGGTTCGGAATGCAACCAACTTCCAAAACATTTACAAAAGGAGGTATTGACTACATAATCATGGAAAAGATATATAAATCTAATCTCTAAAAAAGTTGTCAATTATCGGTTGGGTCTAATCATTCGATGACCAAAAGTTTGAAAAAACACTCCTGCCCAAAGATTAAAACAAAATGTAAAAGTTTTGCATAATGTTGCTATTTTTGAAAAAACCAATCCATAATCACTCATGAAAAAATCAAGCACCTTAGTTTTAGCATTTATTGGCCTTTGTCTGTTACTTGCCAATTGTGGCCCTAAAGTAAATCCCGACGCCGATAAAGAAGAATGGATACAATTGTTCAACGGCAAAGATTTAACCGATTGGACGCCCAAAGTCAAGGGTTATGCATTTGGGGAAAACCATAACAATACATTCAAGGTTACCAACGGAAACCTCAGGGTATCATATCAAGAATATGATTCTTTTGATAGCAAATTTGGACATCTTTTTTACAAGACCAAGTTTTCGCATTATCGCCTAAAAGCCCAATATAGAATGGTTGGAGAGCAAGTAAATGGCGGCCCGGGATGGGCATTTGCCAATAATGGCTTTATGTTGCATTGCCAAGATCCAAAAACCATGTCCTTGAACCAGGATTTTCCTATGTCGATGGAGTTTCAGTTATTGGCCGGGAGCGGTCAGGGCGAACGCCCAACAGGTAATTTATGTACCCCCGGATGTCATGTTCATATCGATGGACAACTAATAAAAGAGCATTGCATTCCAAAAACAAAAGGCGCTACCTATCCTAGAGAAAAATGGGTAAATGTCGAAGCCGTGGTTTTAGGTGATTCCATAGTACATCAAATTGTGGAGGGCGATACTGTAATGACGTATACCAAACCTATTATAGGTGGTTTTTTGGCAGGATTGGACAAAGAACTATTTAAAGATGGCACCCCGATGACCGAGGGCTATATTGCCATACAGGGGGAAAGTCATGATGCCGAATTCAAGGACATACAAGTGCTCGACCTATGTGGATGTACGGATAAAAAAGCAAAAAACTATAAATCTTATTATACCAGCCATAAGCAGGAAGATTGCGTGTATGAATAGCATAAAGTAGGGATTAGCCACATACCTTACGAATGTTTTCATACCATCAGACTACAAACAAATGAACCGAATGGATACTATCTGGGATTCCAAGTTGTACAATGAAAAACATTCCTTCGTCTCTGACTATGGGGCTTCATTGGTTGATGTACTAAATCCTAAAGACGACGAAACCATCCTTGATTTGGGGTGTGGCGCTGGGCAGCTCACCGCCTTAATCGGCGAACGTGCCAAGCTAGTCATTGGAATTGATAAATCTCCCGAAATGATTCGAAGTGCGAAATCGCAATTTCCCGAACTAGATTTTCAAACTGGTGATGCCGCTGCGTTTAATTTTGACATAAAGTTTGATTCAATATTCTCAAATGCGGCGTTGCATTGGGTTACAGATTATAATAGTGTAATCGCCTGCATGTATGATAATCTTGTAGAAAGAGGCAAAATTGTTCTTGAATTTGGTGGAAAAGGTAATGTTCAATCCATTGTTGATCAACTGCGAATATCACTAAGAAAGAGAGGTTACAAAGCGCAATCCGAGTTACTATTATGGTATTTTCCTTCCATAGCGGAATACTCCAATGCATTGGAGGTAGGTGGATTTGAGGTTGCTTTCGCACAACTTTTTGACCGACCTACGGAATTGGCCGACGAAACAACCGGAATCACAGACTGGATATTGATGTTTGGAAAAGCCTTTTTCAACAGGGTTAGGGAAGAGGACATTGCAGCTATTTTAGCTGAAGTTCAATACGAATTAAAGTCCAAATTATTTAAAAATGGCAAATGGTATGCCGACTATAAAAGGCTAAGGATAATTGCAGAGAAATAACGATAGGTTTAAGAGCCTGTTTTGAAATATGTGATTAGTCCCGATAGCGATCAGGATTTCAGGTGGTTTTCGAGGTAAAACTAGGTGAAATTTTTAAGCATAGCAGGGCTACGGTTCAAAATTTAACGAAGTTGTACGCAAAAATGGACATAATAAAATAATTGACATATTTCAAAACAGGCTCTTAGTTTCGTGTAGCTACAAAGGGCACTATCTCTCCTTTTTTATATTCCGCCTCCCGGGGTTGTAAACAAATGAATCCATCTGAATAGGCCAAACTGGTCAAATCCCCAGATCCATTTTCCCGTATTGTTTTTGCCCAAGTTATCCCTTTCTTAACTTGGACCATAACTTGAATAAAGCGCGTCAAGGGTGGTTTTATCCGGATAGGTTCTTCCAACAATACCTCTTTTTCTTTTTGTGGAAGGCCTAAACACTTTTGCAGCCATGGCAAAAAATAAATATGGTAGTTGGCAAAAGTGGAAACCGGATTTCCCGGAAACGAAAACACGACGGTGTTCGTTTCTTCCTGTTTACCAAACAAAAAGGGTTTTCCAGGACGTTGAGCCACTCTATGAAACACCTTTTGAACACCTAGCAATTCCATGACTTCAGGAATAAAATCGAACTTACCCTTAGAAACTCCTCCACTCAAAAGCAATACATCATAATCCTTTAAAATATTGGAAAGGGTCACCGTAATAACTTTTCTGTCATCCGTAAGATGCAGGCGTTCGGCCATAATACCTTCTTTCTGCAGAGCGGCAAACAACGATAAGGTGTTTGATTTTCTAATTTGATGTGGTAATGGTACCTGATCCACATCAACCAATTCATCTCCAGTAGAAACAACACAGACTTTCGGTAATCTTTTTACCTGCACCTTAGACTTACCCACAGAGGCAAGAACACCAATCTCGGCCGCTCCTATCCTCTTCCCCTTTTTTAACAAAACGGAACTCGTCACTACATCGCTTCCTTTTTTATGTATGTCCTGCCCCTTGGTTGGCTTTTTGGAAAGGGTTGCAACATCATTTTTAATAGTCAACTGTTCATACATTATGACCGTATCTGCATTTTCCGGTATCACGGCCCCCGTCATGATTTCCATACAGTTAGCCGTATCTACAAGGGTAGTTTGAGGCATTCCAGCACTGAGTACAGCCTCAATTTTAAAGCGATTCACACCCTTTTCTAAGGCAGAATAATTAATTACAATTCCGTCTTTCGTGGACCGGTCAAATGGAGGAAAGTCCCTATCTGCCACAATATCCTCAGCAAGGGTTCTTCCATTGCTGTTCAATAGTCCAACAGCCTCTGCCTCCAAATCAAGCGTATGTTGCATTACTTTTCTATATGCCTCTTCAAAGTTTATCATTCAAATTAGTCTCAAAAGGGTCACAACCCTATTTCTAGTTCAGTTTCAAATTCAGCCATGATTCAATTTCATTTTGGGTTGAATTGTTTCGAAATTGTCTTTTCAATTCGCTCGATATTGGGTTATTTTTTATTCCTGTAACCGCTAAATCACAGCCAAACATCAAATATAAACATTAGTTCCGCACACTTCTAAATCCTTCTAAATTAGAGATAAAATTCGGCACTTATTTAAAATGATTATAACCTCCATTTTATGTATTTTTAATACTTCAATTTCAAAATAAATCAATACTCTCACTAAATACATTATGGCAGAAAATTATTTTAAAACCTACCCGAACAAAGAAGGATTTTTCAAAGAGTATGGTGGTGCCTTCATACCTCCCATGCTTGAAGAGGAAATGAAGAAGATTACGGATGCTTATTATTCGATTAGCAAATCGCACAGCTTCATTTCAGAATTACGTAGTATTCGTAAGCACTATCAAGGCCGTCCTACTCCCGTTTATTTTTGTAACCGTTTGTCTGAAAAATACGGTGGCAGAATTTATCTTAAAAGGGAAGATCTGAACCATACGGGAGCGCATAAATTAAATCATTGTATGGGTGAGGCGCTTTTGGCCAAACATCTGGGCAAAAAGAAATTGATCGCTGAAACAGGAGCTGGTCAACACGGTGTTGCATTAGCGACCGCGGCCGCATATTTTGGTTTGGAATGTGAAATACACATGGGTGAGGTCGATATGGCCAAAGAACACCCCAATGTGGTACGTATGCAAATCTTGGGTGCAAAGGTCGTTCCTGTAACCCATGGGCTAAAAACATTGAAAGAAGCTGTGGATTCTGCCTTTGAGGCGTATTTAAAAGACCCCATTACCACTATTTATTGTATCGGGTCTGTGGTAGGTCCACATCCATTCCCGATGATTGTCCGTGATTTTCAACGTGTAGTTGGTATTGAGGCCAAAGAACAATTTCATGAAATGACAGGGGAATTGCCGGATAATGTAGTTGCTTGCGTGGGTGGTGGCAGTAATGCCATTGGGTTATTTTCAGCTTTCTTGGATGATGATGAATGTAGTTTGTATGGTGTGGAGCCCGGTGGCCGTTCATTGGAATATGGAGAACATGCCGCCACAATGACTTTAGGGAAACCTGGAGTTATCCATGGTTTTAAATGCTATACACTACAAGATGAAAATGGAGATCCAAGCGCTGTTTATTCAGTTGCCAGTGGATTGGATTACCCAGGCGTTGGTCCTGAGCATAGTATGTTAAAAGATTTAAAGAAGGTTACTTACAAAGTGGTTTCCGATAAAGAAACCATAGATGCCTTTTACGAACTCAGTCGTTTGGAGGGTATTATTCCGGCTTTGGAAAGTGCACATGCCGTTGCTTATGCCATTACATTGGCAAAAGACAATCCGCAATCGTCAATACTAGTAAATTTAAGTGGTAGAGGTGATAAGGATCTTGATTTTGTGGTAGACAAATATGGTTTGCCGGAAGACGAGTGATAGTTCTCCTAAAATAACGATAGGCCATTTACCAATAATACACGAAGTCCGACAGCAAAGACCAAAATAGCCGTTGTTCTTTTTATTCCCTTAGCGGATAATTTTTTCAGACTTATTCTGATACCCAATTGTCCGCCGAGGAAAACGGTAATTGCCAAAACCAATGTTTCAATCCAAGGGAGTTCCAAGGTATTGCCCCAAATCAGGCCGCCCAATCCAGAAATTGAATTCACTAAAATAAAGAAACTCGCCAGGGCCGCTATCTTTATGGATTTATCCCAATTAAGGTGATTGAGAATCGGTGCTAAAAAAACTCCGCCTCCAATACCTACCAGTCCTGATAAAAGACCAATACCCCCACCAATCAAATAACTAAAGTATTTAGGATATGCTTTGGCTTCGTCATTACTTTTTGTGGAAAAGGTCTGCCAAGCCAAAAAAATGGAAGAAACAATCAAAGCACTACCAAGAATTATAAAAAAAACCTCTTCTTTTAATCGGAAGGATGCCCCTATAAATGCCATGGGAATACTGGTTAACACAAAAGGTAAGAAATCTTTTAATCTCGCATGGCCATGCTTGAAATACAGAAAGGTGCTCCCCGACACCACCACCAAATTACAGACTAGTGCAATGGAACGTATGGCAAAAAAACTCACCAGAAAAAGAGTCAAAAGGGCCAAATAACTAGACCCTCCACCGAATCCCACCGAGGAATATAAAGTTGCCACAATAAAAAAGCCTATGCACAAAAGCAATAGACCTTCAATACTTAGCAACATAGGTATTCAGTTTATTTATGCCACCATTCACATTAAAAAGGATGGCTGTGGGTTTGTATTCGTGTAGGATTGAAAGTGCCTTTTGGCTGCGTATCCCAGATTGACAAATTAGGTAGATAGGTTTGCTGAAATCGATTGCCATTTTCCAATCCTCTATTTCAGCCAAAGGACAGTGGCTTGTATTTTTAATATGAAATTCTTGGTATTCTTGAATTGTACGCACATCAATAGCTTGAATATCATCAGTTTTCATCAACTTCTCAAATGCCTCTGCAGCAATGGTCGCAGTGTCTGATTTACAGTGCAATTCATACTCTTTCTGTAAGGCTTGAATTTTCAAATTGGCAGGAACAGCCGAGAATTTTATTTTCTGAAATGATTGTGCCAACCCATTGAACAACAATAATTTTCCAGATAGCACTTCCCCTACTCCTGTCAATACCTTTACAGCTTCCAAAGCCTGAAGATTGCCTATAATTCCCGGTACTATACCCAAGACTCCATGTTCATTGCAATTTGGAATCTCCTCCGGTGACGGCATACTAGGGAAAAGACACCGATAGGTTGGGCCTCCTTTATGATTAAAAACGCTCACCTGGCCTTCAAAGCCATGCAAAGCACCATAAATAATAGGTTTTTTCAAGATAACACAGCTATCATTGATGAGATATCGTGTAGGGAAGTTATCAGTAGCATCGACCACAAGGTCATATTCTTTTACAATACGCAGGGCATTTTCTCGTGTTAAGAATGTATCATGGGCCACCAAATTGGTCCCTGAATTTTGGTCTTTCAATTTTTTCAAGGATACCGAAACTTTTGATTGACCTACTTCTTCCTCATTGTATAACACCTGACGATGCAAGTTAGAAAGTGATATCTCATCGGCATCAACGATACCCAAGGTGCCCACACCCATGGCGTTCAAATAAGTGAGTACGGGAACTCCCAAACCTCCAGCACCCACGACCAAAACTTTGGCCTCCAACAATTTCTGTTGGGCTTGAGGCCCAAACTCCTTGAGAATGGTCTGTCTTTGGTACCGTTCAGGGTTCATACTAATGTCAATTTAGTCAAAGCCTCTCTATACTCTTCCTCTGAATTTGCATTCAGCAAGACATTCCCATTTTCTGGGAATACCAAATGTGCATCATTCCGTATCAAAAATTTACGAGGGCAGGAACCATTGCCGTTTTC
This sequence comes from Maribacter sp., assembly GCA_023141835.1. Lineage (GTDB taxonomy): Bacteria > Bacteroidota > Bacteroidia > Flavobacteriales > Flavobacteriaceae > Maribacter_A. Next base: position 13,817 of record JAGLKG010000030.1, read on the forward strand.
CAAATAAGGAGCCGCTTCATTTAAGGCATGAGGTTCCCAAATAGCACATAAGGGCTCTGGTAAAGGATTTTCTTTTTGTGCAAATGCTGTGGCATAGCTACTCTTTTTTCTATTAGAAATTAATCCTTCCAAGGATTTAACATCAATTAAAGGAAGGTCACAGGCCAAAACCAACCAAGCTACACCTGGATATTTGTTATGGGCAGACAAGATTCCATTGAATGGACCTTTAAAAACATCCTCATCAACAATAGTATTCACCGCAGACGATACTTCTGAAGCTTGCTCTTCTCGAATGCTAATAAAAGTTCGCTCACATACCTTTTCCAGTAGCTGATAGAGATATTCTCGCTGTGGAACGCCATGATAGGTAATTAGACCCTTGTCCTTACCCATACGCGTACTCTTTCCTCCCGAAAGGACCAAACCATATATTTTATCTACTGAAGTCATTTTTTCCTCCTGATTTTTGTTCCAATTGAATGTTTGTAATCACGATATCATGTGATAATGCCTTGCACATATCATAAATCGTCAATGCACTTACAGAAACACCAGTTAACGCCTCCATTTCAACACCAGTTCGTTCGGTACATTTTACCTTACAGATGATTTTCAATGCATTGTTAACGGGCTGAATATCAATTTGCACCTTGGAAAGATTAATCTGATGGCAAAGGGGAATTAATTCGGAAGTTTTCTTTACCGCTTGTATCCCAGCTATTACCGCAGTCTGAATGATGCTTCCTTTCGCACCCAAAAAATCCTGTGAAGCCAAGGTCTCGAAAATTGTTGACGGAAACTGCACACGACCTGAGGCCATTGCTATTCGTTCTGAAGTGCCCTTGCCAGATACATCGACCATTGACGCATTCCCTGCCTCATCGATATGTGAAAGTTCCTTGTTCATTTACCCGCCTATAGAAGTCATTGAATTGGCATATATCCCTTTATACTTTTGCTGGGCCTCAAAGCCGGTTTTAGATCTGCTACCAATAGCTTTCAAAATTTGTTGCTTTATCATTTCCCCAGAATCATCGCTTCGTAAAATATCCCTGATATTCATACATGGCTGTGCATACAGACAGGTAATCACATCGCCTGTAGCGGTAATTCGCAATCGGTTACAACTGTCACAAAATGTTCGACTAAAGGAAGGGATAACCCCAAAAGTACCTTTGAAGCCTGGAATTTTATAGTTCATCGAAGTTGACGATTTACCTGATGGAATCACATAATAATCGGGATGGGCATTTTTTATATGTTCCAAAATCCGCTTGTAATCCCAAGTAATTCCCTCAAACTTTCGGGAACCACCATTGAATGGCATTTCCTCCAAGAATCGAACTGAAACATCGTAATGTTTAGTTAGTTCGAGCATGGGTATAATATCCTGAGTGTTCTGACCATCAAGTGCAATGCAATTGATGCGTACATTGAAGCCCTCGGTAATCAATCGCAAAATATTATTGTAGACTATGTCATATTGATTGCGGCGCGTAATTTTTTCAAACGTATCCCGGTTGATGGCATCCATGCTCACATTGATATTGGTAATGCCCAAAGCCTTCAATTCATCAATATGTGGACCTATAAGCGTAGCATTTGTGGTTACTGAAATTTCTTTCAATCCCTCCATTTCGGATAGTTGACGGAGGAATATCATTAAATCTTTACGCACAAAAGGTTCGCCGCCCGTTATTCTAATTTTATCCACGCCTTGGGAAACCAAGATTTCACATAGATACCACAGTTCTTCTAAGGTAAAAAGTTTTTCTTTTTGCGAAAAATCAATGCCTTCTTCCGGCATACAATAATTACATCGCAAGTTACAGCGATCGGTTACCGCCAACCGCAGATAATTAATTTCTCGATTATGATTATCTACCAACATATATCTAAGGATGGGCCGAAACCCA
>JAGLKG010000300.1 GCA_023141835.1 Maribacter sp.
TTGGGCAAACACCTTCAGGCGAAACGACTGTTTCATCTCCGTTGTCTTTATCCTTAAAAAAACGCTTTAAACTCTCACCCAAATTCATTTTTTATATTTTTTGTTATACCTTTTTTAAAGATACCAAATATCTAAATAAAATAATAGGATATTCTTCAAGTCTTATTCCACCTTACAATTTCGTCAAAGCAATGTTGTTCAAGTAATTGCAGTATTTAAGAAGGCTTTTTGAGGAAATCTTAGAATTAAAATTTCGCTTTTACCTAAGCAAAGTTGCATAACACGGAACATTATGGTACAAATTTTAATTGATCGGAGAGTATAACAATACCACCGTTTTAATAGACTTTTTATAGAGAATTGAAGAGTTCAGTCAAAGGTCGGGTTTCGTATACCATCTTATTTTGTGCGATTATAGTTTGAAGTAAAAATGTAAGCAGTACCGCCAATAGAATAAAAGTATCTGCACTGATTTTGGTAACTTAGCAAAAGTTGTCCATTCGCAATACACCACCTCAATTCATTTTCATGCAAGCCCGGAAACCCAATACACAAATTCAGCAAGAACTCGTAAATAGTATCGTACATGGCTTTGGAATTATTTTTGGTATCGTGAGTATTCCTATTCTAATAGCCTTTGCCATAAAAAGTGATAATACACCAGGTGTTATCGGCGCAGCTATATATGGATTTTGTTTTTTACAACTTTTCACTTTTTCTACGCTCTACCACGGATTTCAACATGTTCAGGCAAAGCGCATACTTGAAATCCTTGACCACATTAGTATTTATTTCCTAATATCCGGCACCTATACTCCATTTTTATTAATTTATATGAATAATGCTTTTGGTATTACTTTGCTAGCAGTATTGTGGGGCCTGACTGCATTGGGAATTGTTTTTAAGATTTTTTTTACTGGCAAATGGAATATTATTTCTACGCTTGTTTACATAGTAATGGGATGCATTATGATAGTAGGCGGACGTACTTTTTTTGAAACTATTCCTGCTGAGATATTGACCATGATCCTTATTGGAGGTACGCTTTACCTTTTGGGCGTTATCTTTTACCTGTGGAAAAAATATCCTTACAACCATGCTGTCTGGCATTTTTTTGTATTGGCAGCTGCTGTTTGTCATTACGTAGCCATTTTATTGGCAGTGTAGCAGGTGGTCATTTTTTGACCTACCATCCTCTTAATGGATTTGAAATAAAACGATTTTCAAAAACTAAGATTATGAACCATAAACGACCGTTTTAGTGAACTTTAAAGGCTCCACATGTTCATTACTCCCATAAAGTTCATTTTACCGTACTAATTTAATAGACTCTATTTTGACCTTTATTTAAACTTTTAGCTATGGTTTTTGGATATGCTCGCGTAAGTACCAATGAACAGAATCTAGATTTGCAAATTGACGCTTTTTTGAAAGATGGAATAGATGCAAAAAACATTTATGCTGACAAGGTTTCTAGCGCAAAGGAGAATCGTAAGAGTTTAAGCAAGGTTCTTAAATATGCACGAGAAGGAGATACGATTGTAGTTTGGAATAATTATGAAAAATCTCACATTGCTATTTTTGTTAATCTCGACTCTGAGCTACTGCCAAGTCAAAGAGACCAACGAAAAACTCATCGACCAAGCCAAAACCACCAAATCTGCAAAACTATTGAAAAATGGGTAGTTGGAATTTGACAGACTAATGGACCCAACAAAAACTAAACCCGTTCGGGAACATAAAATAACAATTAATGGACTTAAGGTGTCCCTCTTTTATACATAAGAACAATATTTGCCTATAGAAATGAGTTATACTCCATTTAAACTTAGCCACTAAACTTTTACCAAAACATGAAAAAATCCTCACTTCTATTCTTATTGACTGTTATTAGTTTTACCGCCAATTCCCAAATTTCCTATGAAAGCGGATATTTTATGGACAGTACCAATCAAAAAACAGACTGCCTCATTAAGAATCTAGATTGGAAAAACAATCCCACAGAATTGGAATATAAGCTACAAGCGGATTCCGAAGTAAAAAAGGCAACCATTGCTACGATTAAGGAATTTGGCATCTTTAATAGTTCGAAGTATGTAAGACGCTCTGTCGATTTGGATCGTTCTCGCGGAACTTTGGGTGATATGAATAGTTCGCGAAACCCCATATTTAATAAGGAGCAACTTTTTTTACGGGTACTAATTGCCAGCAAGGCCAGTTTATATCTGTATCAAGAGGGAAGTCTACAGCGATTTTTTTATCAAGACGCGGATGGACCTATAAAACAACTTATACATAAAAAGTATAAGACGGATGACAATCTGGTTGGTGAAAACAACCTATTTAGACAACAGCTCTTGAATGAACTCAACTGCCAAGGGCTGTCGGAAAGGCAAATGGACGAACTGAAATACAGTAAAGGACAATTGGTCAATTATTTCATAAGGTATAATGAATGTACTGATTCCAAGGTGATAGATTATGAAACAAAGAATAAAAAAGGGTTATTCAATTTAAATTTTAGGACCGGATTGAACAATACTTCTTTGGCCATTGACAATCTTTCATCCGGCCCATCTGGTATTGACAATAGAATTACCGCTTTTGGAAATGAAATTGGATTTCGTATTGGCTTTGAGGCTGAGTTTGTGATGGCATTCAACAATAATAAATGGGCATTGATTATTGAGCCGACATACCAATACTACAAAACGGAAAAGCAATTACCACTGCTATCTGCTGACCTTGATTATACCACTATTGAAATGTCTGTTGGACTGCGGCATTATATGTTTATAAATGAAAAGTCTAAGTTGTTTGTAAACGCCTCTGTTGTTTTAGTCTTAAGCTCTGATTTATCCATTATTTATGAGCCTAATGCAAAGGATTTGGTGGACGGAAAATCAAATCCCAACCTGGCATTTGGCGTCGGGTATAATCACAACAACAAGTACAATTTGGAGTTTAGAATCCACAACAATCGACAGGTAATGGCCAAATCACAAAACTGGACGACAGACTACAGTGTCATGTCTGTAATCTTTGGATATACCCTCTTTTAAGTAATTAGTGGCTAAAATCCATAAGAGTCAACTTCAGTTTAGCACAGTTATTTTTATTAGACACAACTTCACCGTGCATAATATCAGGAAATACCTTCCATGTGGGTTTGTCTGCATTTTCGCCAGGTTCCATAATCTGACAATAGCAATCTAAAATGCTTGTTCATGCTGACTGGACTTGCAACAAAAAAGTGGACATTTAGTTAAGAGTCATGCTGCTACTTTTTGATTGAACATTTCCATTTCAAATTCTTCTATAGTTTTATACCCTAAACTAGAGTGTATTCTTCTTCTGTTATACCAAGTTTCTATCCATTGGAATACTGACAACTCAGCTATGTGCAAGCGAAGAAGAATCAGAAAATAACTGTAACAGACATCTATATACATTAAAAAATAAGGTAACTTATACCTCAGTCTGTAATCCGAAAGGATTCTTGTTAATGTAAATCACAACTAATATCAATTTCAATATGCGTACTATCAAGCCTTTGACCCTACCTGTCTCCCTATTATATATTTTGTCTATTTTAGTTTTGGGCTGTGCTGAACAAAAGCAATCTCAAGATGTAGAAAAATCAGCAAATCTTGTAAATCCTAAAGATTGGCCAAGCATCAAAGCGCTACCATTAGACCCATCGATCGAAGCACAAATAGATGACCTACTGCCAAAACTGACGTTGGAACAAAAAGTAGGTCAGGTAATCCAGGCGGACACTGGATCTATCACGCCAGAGGAGGTCAAGAAATATCGCCTAGGCTCTGTCTTAAGTGGTGGGAATTCAGCGCCTGGGCCATTACCTTATGCGGATACAAAAACTTGGTTGGCAATGGCTGATAAATACTACAAGGCATCGATTGATGAAGAGGGTGTTGAAGTTGCTATACCATGTATATGGGGAATAGATGCAGTACATGGCCATGCTAACCTTAGGGGAGCTATCGTCTTTCCACATAACATTGGACTCGGTGCAATGAACAATCCTGACTTAATCGAACAAATTGCATCGGTGACCGCTCATGAGCTCACTGTATCTGGTCACGATTGGACCTTTGCTCCAACTTTAGCGGTACCCCAAGACATACGTTGGGGTAGAAGCTATGAAGGTTTCTCTGAAGATGCGCAGATTGTGAAGTCATATGGAAATCGCATTGTCTACGGACTGCAAGGTCGTATCGGCGAAGCTGATTTTATGGGAGATGGTCGGGTTATATCTAGTGCTAAACACTTTCTCGCTGACGGCGCGACAGAAAAAGGTGTCGATCAGGGTGACGCCCTTATCAGTGAAACAGAGTTACGTAACGTGCATGCGGCAGGTTACTACAGCGCCATACCTGCAGGTGTGCAAACGGTGATGGCTTCCTTCTCCAGTTGGCAAGGCAGAAAACTTCATGGCGACAAAGAGCTGTTGACTGATGTCTTAAAGGGGCAACTTGGTTTCAACGGTTTTGTGGTTGGTGATTGGAACGGTCATGGTCAGGTTCCTGGCTGTACAAATACAGATTGTCCACAGTCGTTGAATGCAGGTCTCGATATGTACATGGCTCCCGACAGCTGGAAAGGTTTGTATGAAAGTACGCTGAAGCATGTTAAGAGCGGTACGATTCCAATGTCCCGCTTAGATGATGCAGTACGTCGTATTCTTAGGGTGAAAATTGCCTCGGGCATATTTACCAAAGGTGCACCAAGTACACGTAAAAATGCAGGAGATGAAAGTCTTCTGGGACTGCCTGAAAACAGAGCCATCGCACGCCAGGCTGTTCGGGAGTCAATGGTTTTACTTAAAAATAACGACGGCACTTTACCAATTGACGCTACAAAAACTATTTTGGTGATCGGTGATGGGGCAGAAAATATCTCTAAGGCATGTGGTGGTTGGACATTGTCATGGCAAGGCACAGGTCATACTAACGATGAGTTTCCCAATGGCGAGACCATTCTAGATGGTATTAAAGAAGCAGTTAATATGGCTGGTGGTAAAGTAATTTATTCAGCTAATGGAGATGCAAGTGTAGCGGCCGATGTTGTAATCGCTATATATGGAGAGGATCCATATGCAGAGTTTCAAGGCGACCTTGAAACTCTTGACTTTATTCCAAATGGTTTTGATGTAAGTAAATTGGCAGAATTTCAAAGTAAAGGCATTCCTGTTGTATCTGTTTTTCTATCAGGCCGCCCCCTATGGTGCAACCCTGAAATTAACCAGTCAGATGCATTTATAGCTGCATGGTTACCTGGCAGTGAAGGAGGAGGTATTTCGGATCTATTATTTCAAAGGGATCTCTCTTTTGATTTTACGGGGCGTCTATCATTCTCTTGGCCGGCAAGTGCCGTAGTGTCGAAAGATGGTGAACCGTTGTTTAAATTAGGTTATGGTCTTTCTTATAATAATGCCATAGCGGTTAATCAACTTTCGGAAAACTCAGGCTTAGAAAATAGTGAAGTAGTATCTACGGGTGAGTTTTTCAGTAAAGGTGCTCCTATTGCACCTTGGGGACTATGGTTGAGCTCAGGTGATTTGGTCAAACAAATTGCTAGTTTTCCTACTTCTGTCGGAGGGCTGATAATTAGTAAAACAGACCACATTGCGCAAGAAGATGCATTGAGAATAAAATGGACTAAATCAGATCGTGACCAAATGCGGGTCAGTACGGCTTCGCCAAGTGACATGTCTCGTCAGGCAAATGGCGCAATGGAACTTACTTTCTCAGCAAAATCGTTTAAAGCTGACGACGCAGTTGTCCAAATTGGCATGTGTGATCCAGACTCCTCTTGTGATCAAACCCTTAATATCAGCATCGCTGCCACTGATTGGCGAGAATATCGAATAAGCCTAAGTTGCTTTGATAATCTTGGTGTCGACATGACCAAAGTCAGCTCTGTATTGATGATTACAGCCGGAGAAGGTGTAGATATAGGACTAAGCAATATTCGCTTAGAATCAGATATTGATGCTAAGCCTGGATGTGATGGTAAGTAGGGCTTTTTTGATTTACTGAAAACGATATAGAAAAGGTCGGTTATTTACAATTATTGTAGATATGGTGGTTTGGGAATCCAATTAGAATTGGATGCACAGAATTATAAAGAAAATAA
>JAGLKG010000301.1 GCA_023141835.1 Maribacter sp.
GACCAAAGCGACTGCGGAGTGGCCTGTTTGCTATCCCTGATTCAATATCATGGGGGGGAAGGTTCTTTGGAAACTTTGCGTAAAATAAGTGGCACCACAAAACAAGGTACTACACTTTTGGGACTTTACCAGGCGGCTGATAAACTTGGTTTTAAGGCAGAAGGTTGCGAAGCAGATATCGACTCATTAATTGACCATGGCGAGCCGGTTATTCTTCACATACTTATTGATAAAAGACTAAAGCATTTTGTAGTTTGTTATGGTTTTGAAAACGACGAATTTATCATCGGAGACCCGGTCAATGGCATAAAACATTATTCTACCAGGGATTTAGAGGAAATTTGGCAGTCTAAGATTTGTCTTACCCTGTTGCCAGGAAAAGGTTTTAAAAAAGCGGTGCATGTTGAGCGTTCAAAAAAACAATGGTTCCTAAAACTTTTGAAAGAAGATTACGCCCTTTTGCGTATCAGCCTGGGACTTGGATTGGGTATGGCGATACTGGGGATGGCCATGGCCACCTTTTCGCAAAAGCTGATTGACGACATCTTACCGTCACAAGATTATGGGAAATTGGTGACCGGTATTGTACTGGTTGGTTTCCTTTTGTTGGTCCGGGTAGGTTTCACAGTGCTTCGCGATTACTTTCTTATACGACAATCCAAAGATTTCAACAACCGTATTATCGATAACTTCTTCGGCTCTTTGCTGCACTTGCCCAAACCCTTTTTCGACACGCGTAAAATAGGGGAACTGGTGGCCAGACTAAATGATACCCGGCGTATACAACGTGTTATACGGACAGTAGTTGGCAGTTTTGGCATAGATGCCTTGGTGGTTCTGGTCTCCTTTGTTTTTCTTTTTTATTATTCATGGGAAACAGGTTTAATTTCACTGTTTTGTCTACCTTTTTATTTTTGGCTTTTATACAGGTTCAATGCGAAGATTATCAATGCTCAAAAAGACAATATGCAGGGTTATGCACATAGTGAGAGCAACTTTATTTCTACTATACAAGGCATTGCAACCATAAAAAATAATAATCAGCATGGTTATTTTCAAGATCTGAACAAAACTGTTTATGGCAATTTTCAGGAAAAGTCCTTTAAATTAGGACTTGTTAATGTCCGTTTATCGTTGCTTAGTAGTGTTTTTAGTGTCGTCTTTTTAATTATCGTACTCACTTTCAATGCTTTTCAGGTGTTTAATGATAAATTGATGCTCGGCGAGCTTATGGCTATCTTGGGTGTTGCTGGTAGTCTTTTGCCTTCAATAGCCAATTTGGCATTGGTCACCATACCTATCAATGAGGCTAAAATTGCCTTCAATCGTATGTTTGAGTTTACGACCATGAAAAAGGAAGATTCGGGCTTGGTCAAATTGGAGGAATTTACTTCCCTCGAAATAGAGAGTCTTTCATTTAGATTCCCTGGGAGGAGTCAATTGTTAACGAATATTAATTTGAAAGTTAGTCGGGGCGAGTGTATAGCTGTAATAGGGGAAAGCGGGAGCGGAAAAAGTACATTGGCCCAGATAGTGCAGCAATTCTATCCTTTCGAGTCTGGTTCCATAACTCTAAACGAATCTCATAGGTTGGGCGATGTTGATTTGGAAAATTGGCGAAGTACAATTGGGGTTGTACCTCAAGACATACATGTTTTTGATGGAAATGTTTTGGACAATATTGTACTAGGGCAGAAAGATGCCTATCATTTGGCGGTTCAATTTTGTAAATCGTATGGGTTTGACCAATTTTTCATGAAATTGCCACAAGGGTACGGAACACTTTTGGGGGAGAACGGTATTAATCTTTCAGGCGGACAAAAACAGCTCATTGGTTTTGCAAGAGCCTTGTTTCGAGACCCGGCCATACTTTTATTGGACGAGTCGACTGGAGCTATGGATAGAAATACGGAACGTTTTATTATGGATATTTTGCACGATGAGCTGATGGCCGAAACCTCAATCTTGATGATAACGCATCGTCTAAATAATATCAATACCATTGCCGATCGCATTTATATTTTGGATAATGGCGAAACCGTTAACAGTGGTACGCATGAACAATTATTACAGACCTCAAACTTTTATTCTATTTTTTGGAACGATGTTTTAATGCCATTTCATAAAAATGGCAGAGAAGTTCTGAATGAAAAACTACGTAATGGAGAATCAAAAACAACAGCCAGCAGTAAAATGCTATCGGATCTTTAGAAAAGTCAATAACCTCTAAGCAAGTATACGAGGTATGGAAAAGGAAACAAGTTTTATCGTTTCGATGCGATCCCGATAGCTCGGGACGGGAGAGAATTAAACCCACTGGTGGGATT
>JAGLKG010000302.1 GCA_023141835.1 Maribacter sp.
TAACAAATGTTGATGAGAACAATATTCAAATTACGATTAAGGTAGAAGAAGGTGATAAATATTACTTTGGTGATATAGATTTTGTCGGGAATAGTGTGTATACAGACGGACAGTTGGGCCAGGTTTTGGGAATTAGGAAAGGTTCTACCTATAATGGTGTTTTATTACGGGAACGTATCGCCGATGATTCGAAACCAGATGCCTTGGATATAACAAATCTATATCAAAACAATGGCTACCTTTTTTCAAGCATTAACCCTGTAGAGGTGTCGGCGTCAAATGACACCATAAATTTTGAAATACGGATCATCGAGGGCAAGGAGACTTTTTTGAATCATGTAACGGTCAATGGCAATGACAAGACCAATGATCATGTGATTTTTAGGGAGTTGAGAACGCGACCAGGACAGAAATATAATAAATCGGACATAATTCGTAGTATTAGGGAACTGGGTCAGCTTGGCTTTTTTGATGCAGAGCAAATAAAACCGGATATTATAAACCCAAGACCTAACGAAGGCACCGTGGATTTGGCATATAGCTTGGTGGAATCTGGTTCCAGCCAAATTGAACTCCAAGGGGGTTACGGCGGTGGTGGCTTTATTGGAACCCTAGGACTTTCATTCAGTAATTTCTCGCTTAAGAATATCTTGAACGGTGAGGCATACAAGCCTGTGCCAATGGGCGACGGTCAAAGTTTCGCCCTGCGATTGCAGGCGAGTAGAACCTTTAGGGTGTATAGCTTTAACTTCTCTGAACCTTGGTTAGGGGGCAAAAAACCAGTTAGATTTAATTTATCCTTATCAAAAACGCAACAATTTGGTGCAAATTATACACGATCTGGAAGGGTCGACGTTGACAAGGATAGAGGATTCTCAATTACAGGAATTTCGGCGGGTCTTGCCAAAAGGGTACAGTGGCCCGATGATTATTTCACCGTATCACATTCTTTGGGATATCAATTGTACGAATTCAATAACTATAATATAGGCCTATTCAATTTTGGGAATGGTAAATCCAATTCTTTTTCCTACACCTTTGGGGTTTCCAGGAATGCCACTAGTGGAGGTCGAATATTTCCAAGGGGAGGTTCAAACTTCGAAATCACTGCTAAATTAACGCCGCCTTATTCTCTTTTTAACAATAAGGATTTTAAAGCTATTAGGACTGAAAGCGAAGATTTGTTGGAAGAGATGGCTGGCCTTGACCAAAACGACCCACAGCTTTCAGAATTGAACAGTAGAAGGGAAAGGCTGGAAGAAGAGCGATTTAAATGGATGGAGTATTATAAATTAAAATTTAAAGGGGATTGGTATACAACCTTGGTAGGGACCGCTGACAAAACTTTGGTATTGCGTGCGAATGCGGAGCTTGGATTTTTGGGCAGCTACAATACAGACATCGGAGATGTTCCTTTTGAAAGGTTCTTTGTAGGCGGTGATGGTCTTGGTAATTTCACTTTGGATGGTAGGGATGTTGTTCAGCTAAGAGGATACGAAAATCAATCACTTACTCCATTGGATCCAGCAACAGGGAGGGCAGAAGGCGCTTTAGTATATAATAAATTCTCTATGGAACTTCGATATCCATTGACTTTAAAGCCTTCAGCATCTATTTATGGCCTTGCTTTTTTAGAAGGTGGTAATTCTTTCAGCAATTTTCAGCAATTTAATCCGTTTCAAATAAAACGATCGGCCGGATTGGGGCTAAGGATTTTTATGCCGGCATTTGGACTTTTGGGTATTGATTTTGGATATGGTTTTGATCAAGACTATCGCTCAAACTCTACAGGACCAAGTGGATGGCAAACACACTTCATTATCGGTCAGCAGTTTTGATTTAAAAATAGTGACATTAGCTAATCTATTCATTTTGAAAGTTTTAGTATTTTTGGCACGATATTTTCAATACGTTAAAACGTAATTAAAATGAAACCAAAAACAAAAGTTCTTTTAATTGTATCTGTATTGTTTTGTTCGGTTTACACTTTTGCCCAACGGGGTGTACGAATAGCTTATGTTGATATGGAGTACATCTTGGAAAATGTCGAGGAATATCGTGAAGCCAGTGAACAATTGGAGTATAAAGTACAGAAATGGAAGGTCGAGGTTGAACAAAAGCAGAGTGCTGTTGAACAAATGAAAAAAGATTTGATGGCAGAAAAGGTGCTTCTGACCAGTGAATTGGTAAGTGAACGGGAGGAGGAAATCCTGATTCTTGAGAGAGAAATGATAGAATATCAGCAAGATCGCTTTGGCCCCCAAGGAGACTTGGTATTGCAAAAACGACAACTGATACAACCTATACAGGATCAGGTATTCAATGAGGTTCAAAAAATTGGCACAAATAAAAAGTATGATTTTATTTTTGATAAATCAGCGGATGTCGTAATGTTGTATTCTGAAAAAAGACACGATATTAGCGATTTGATTTTGAGAGGTATCGCAAGGACTAGAAAAATCAGTAAACCAAAGAAAAAGGCAGTTGCGAAAAGTAGGTTGGATGATTTTGAAGGGGAGGAACTTGAAAGGGAAATAAGCGAGGCGCTTAAAGAAAGGCAGGATAGGGCAAAACAAGCTGAAGAGGCAAGAACAAAGACTGCAGAGGAAAAGAGGGCTGAACAATTAAAAATTAGGGAAGAACGAAAAAAAGCATATGAAGCGCGGCGAAATAAGCTTTTGGAAGAAAGGGAGGCCAAAAAGAAGGCGAAAATAGATGAACGTAATAAGGTGCCAGAAGTTGTGAAAGACACCATTAACTAAATTAATAGACATTAACTTAAATTAATACTCAAATATTTTAATTGGAAATCATGAAAGAAGTAAAGAAAATAGTTGTTGCCATAGTTTTGTTCGTTGCTGCAACAAGTTTTGTAAATGCACAAAGTAAAGTTGCGCATATAGACGTAACACAGCTTTTATCTCAAATGCCGGAAATGAAAACAGCGGAGGCTGAACTTAAAAAATTGCAAGAAACCTATAGGGCCGATATTGAAGGTTCCATGACTGAATTGCAGAATAAGGCAACCCAATATCAAAATGAGTCTCCTTCAAAATCAGAAGAAGAGAATAAAAGAAGATCTGAGGAACTTCTTGGAATTGAGAAAAATGTACGCCAAGCACAGCAAGTAGCGCAGCAAGAAATGCAGAAGAAACAGGCAGAATTGTTTGCTCCAATATCTGATAGGGCAAAGACAGCCATTGAAAAAGTTGCAGCAGCCTTAGGTTATGATTACATAATTGATGCACAAGCTGGTGGTCCTCTTATTATTGCAAAAGGAAAGGATATACTCCCAGAAGTAAAACTGGAGTTGGGTTTCTAAATAATAGAGACCTGAAATAAAACAGAAAACCGCCCTCTAGAGGGCGGTTTTCTGTTTTAACCAATTAGTTTATGAATTATCCCTTTCCAGCGAAGTTTTCTAATGAATTTGCCTTCATCTTGAGTTACCATTATGGGAAACCCTTCGCTCTGAGCATGAAAATACCCCTTCATATTGTGATAAATGGGCATGATTTTTCTTTGCTTAAAAACCATTTTAAGAGAAGCAATAAGTGTTAGCGAAACCCCATAACCCATAGCGTACATTGCCTTGCCTTGTAACAACTTGGCTTTAGGGCCATAGGCCTTTCCTGTAGGTCTAAGGTGTTTTACCCTTAGCTCTTCAATGGTGTCAATTTTAAAGCCATGGTACTGTGCCAAAAGTTCATCTATGGTATCCCATCCCATAACGGTTTTAAGCCCACCTATAGCGTTAAAACAATTTTTGGTATAAGCTTTGAAGGCTCCCCTTACATGGAGTTTATTCATGGGGTGATTTAATATCCATTCGCCCCTTAAATTTTCCTCATAAACAAATCCCCCCGCTATTCCAATTTTTGGATTCCCTTTAAATATCTGGGTAATTTTTTGAAAATAGTCAATAGGAAGTATTAAGTCAGCATCTAATTTTACGATAAAATCATACTGGTCGTCTAATAGTTTTAAACCCTTGTTGAAAGCATTTACAACCTTGCTGCCTGGCATATGTTCGTTTGATGAACTTGTATTCAGCTTTTGAAAAAAGCTATTTTTATGTACAAAACCATCAATTATATTTTCTGTATTGTCAGTCGAATTGTCATTGACCACAATTACTTTTTTTGGTAGTAAGGTTTGCTTTAGTACAGAGTGTAGGGTCATAGCCAAAAAGGCTTCTTCGTTGTGGGCTGGTATGATAACATAATATTGCATGTGGCAAGCTCCAAAATTAAATTTCCAAATGGCTATAAACGCTTTAAAAAGCTAAATTAAACTTCTTAACTTAGTATCACTATATCACATCAATTTACTCAGGTTGACGTTAGTATCTAATTTTGGGATTTGGACTTTATGCGCACCGCGTATACTATGTAATATCTTGGTGTGAAAGTTCTTAACAGGGGCCTGATTCCTATTCTTTGTACCGGGTTGGTCCATTTCGCCCTATCAATTATTTTCCATCCCGTCTTTTCAAGTAGCCAATCGAACTGCCAGTCCTCAAATTCATGATAATGCCGATCCCAAGGGTCATTTTCACTTTGATATGCAGGGGAAAACCAAAGTTTTAATGGTATGCTGGCAACCAATTTATCGGCCTTAATTTCTTTTAGAACATTAAATGGCGCCAGGAGGTGCTCGAAAATTTCAAAGGCCGTTACAACTTCCTCCCCGCTTTTAACTACAGATGAAAAATCAATATCCAAATCCTCTCCTACCGTATTTGTTACTGCATAGCCGTTTTCCACCATAATCCTTGAAAACGGATTTTCGACCCCCAAATCTAAAATAGATTGGTCTGTTGTTATATGCTTTTGGAGAAAAGCCAAAGTATTTTTGAATCGTTTATTTGGGAATGTTTTTTCGTACATCTAAACCTAGGGTTTTTAACTACTGCCTTAAATCAGGAGATTGTATAGTTTAATAGATACGAAGTTAAAAAAATAAGTATAGTGAAGACTGTGTTCAAGTATTGATCCAAACAAAATTTGTAAAATAGGTGTTACACTCTATATACAATGGCATTGATGTTCATGCCAGCACCGACACTTGCAAAAATAATGACATCGTCCTTGGCAATACTATGACCATTCAATTTATCATTTTTTACCATATCATATAGTGTGGGAACAGTAGCAACTGAACTATTGCCAAGTTTGCCAATATTCATCGGCATAATGTTGTCTGGAGTTTCTAGACCGTATAATTTATAAAACCGACTAACGATTGCTTCGTCCATTTTTTCATTGGCCTGGTGAATGAATATTTTTTTTACATCGGAAATTGTCATTCCACTTTCATCAAGGCATTCTTTCATTGCCTGAGGTACATGTGTTATAGCGAACTCATATATTTTTCGGCCATACATTTTTATGAAACGCCGGTCTTCATCACTTTCGGTTTTATAAGAATCACCAAAAAATAGGTAATAAGCCTCTCCATTGGCATGAGTAGCCGATATATGGTTTAATATTTCGCCTTGATTGTCAGAGGCCTGGACTATTGCGGCGCCAGCACCATCAGAATAGATCATCGAATCACGGTCGTGGTCATCTACTACTCTGGAAAGTGTTTCTGCGCCTATGACCAGACATTTATTGGCAATTCCGCTTTTAATGAAAGCATTGGACTGTATTACACCTTCAATCCATCCCGGGCAACCGAACAATAGGTCATAGGCCACACATTTGGGATTCTTTACCCCCAATCGGTGTTTTACCCGAGTAGCAAGGCTGGGTAACATATCTCCTTGGGATTTACCTTGTGTCACATCGCCGAAATTATGGGCAAAGATGATATAGTCCAGTTCCTCCTTGTCGATACCAGCATCTTCTATGGCCTTTAATGATGCAAAATAACCTAGGTCTGAAGTATTTAGATTGTTTTCGGCATAACGTCGTTCTTCAATGCCGGTAATTGATTTGAATTTTTCAATGATTACTTTGTTATCGGAATTGATAGGAACACCATTGCTGTTTAAGAATTGGTGTCTATCAAAATTGGCATTTTCGACTACTATTGACGGAAGATATGAACCTGTTCCTGTAATTGCGTTGCTCATGGCGAATCACTCATTTTTATCAAGGTATTAAATCATGTAGAAAAAGGGATTGGATCCAACTGGGCTTTACGACGTTCAATCACCAATACAGAAGCCCAATCCAAAACAAAGAAGCCTTTCAATGGTCTTAAAGGGCCATTGTTTGTAGGGGTTTAAAGGTTTAATCTGCTTCGGCGTATGCTTCAATAGGGGCACAGCTACAGATTAGATTACGGTCTCCATAGGCATCGTCTACTCTTCGCACCGAGGGCCAAAATTTGTTCTCCAAGACATAAGGTAGGGGGAATGCCGCCTCTTGCCTACTATAGGGTAAATCCCACGTATCACTGGTTACCATTGCCATGGTATGTGGGGAGTTTTTTAAAACATTGTTATTCGGATTCGCCTCGGCCATATCAATTTCTTCACGAATTGAATTCATGGCATCACAAAAACGATCTAACTCCGCAAGGCTTTCACTCTCAGTAGGTTCTATCATTACCGTACCAGCCACAGGAAATGACACTGTGGGAGCATGAAAACCATAATCCATGAGTCTTTTGGCGATATCGGTAACCTCGATACCGTTTTGTTTAAATGGGCGACAGTCGATAATCATTTCATGTGCGGCTCTCCCATTCTCCCCAGTATAAAGCACCTCGTATTTGCCACTGAGACGCTGTTTGATGTAATTTGCGTTTAGAATCGCTATTTTGGTCGAATTGGTCAAACCTTGTTCTCCAAGCATTTTTATATAGCCATAGGAAATCAGACATACCAAAGAACTTCCCCAAGGTGCAGCGGAAATGGCGGTAATCCCTTCATTGCCTCCAGTTTCAATGACAGGATTTCCGGGAAGAAACGGGACAAGTTGTTCTGCAACGCAAATAGGTCCCACTCCAGGCCCACCACCTCCATGAGGTATGGCAAAGGTCTTATGTAGGTTAAGGTGACACACATCTGCACCAATCGTCGCAGGATTTGTTAACCCTACTTGGGCATTCATATTGGCACCATCCATATAAACTTGCCCCCCATGGTCATGGATAAGTTTGGTTATATACTTAATAGATGATTCAAATACCCCATGGGTTGAAGGATAGGTAACCATTAAAGCAGCGAGGTTATCTGCATGCTGAATTGCCTTTTGCTCTAAATCGGCAACATCTATATTTCCTCTTTCGTCAGTTTTGGTCACCACCACTTTCATTCCGGCCATTACAGCCGATGCCGGATTAGTTCCGTGCGCCGATGCCGGAATAATGCAAATATTACGATGCCCTTGATTCCTAGCTTCATGATAGGCGCGAATCATCAGCAAACCTGCAAATTCACCCTGTGCACCTGAATTGGGTTGCAATGAGGTGCCGGCGAATCCTGTTATGGTATTTAAATCCCTTTCCAGTTCTTTGAGTACAATTTGATAACCCTCTGCCTGATCAATAGGTACAAAAGGATGGATGTTACCCCATTGAGGCCAACTTAGTGGCAACATTTCACTGGCCGCATTCAACTTCATTGTACATGAACCCAAGGAAATCATAGAATGATTTAAAGCTAAATCCTTGCGCTCCAATTTTTTAATGTATCGCATGATTTCAGTTTCGGAGTGGTATGCATTGAAAACCTCATTTTGCATAAATGGGGATTTTCTTTGAAGCGAAGTATCAATCTTTGAATTTGTGGATAGGCTTTCAATTTGGACGGTTTTTAAACCCAAAGCTTCAGCAAGGACATTCAGGATATCCTGAACGTCAGACTTTGTAGTCGCCTCATTGACCGATATAGAGACAGTATTTCCCCCTGAATAAAGAAAATTTATGCGCTGCTTTTCTGCAATAGGTTTTATTTTAGAAGCGTTGGCCTCTATAGTGATCGTGTCGAAAAAGGAGGAGTTGACCTGGTGTAGACCTAATTTCTTTATGCCATTTGCCAATGCGCCAGTTATAGAATGAACCTGATCTGCAATGTATTTTAACCCTTTGGGGCCATGATAAACGGCATACATACCCGCCATTACCGCGAGAAGTACTTGAGCAGTACAAATGTTGGAAGTGGCTTTATCTCTTTTAATATGCTGTTCCCTAGTCTGTAGGGCCATGCGAAGGGCAGGTTGTCCATCTCTGTCTTTGGTAACTCCTATTATTCGCCCAGGGATACTTCTTTTATATTTCTCTTTTGTAGCAAAGTAGGCGGCATGTGGGCCGCCATAGCCTAAGGGGATACCAAAACGTTGTGTTGTACCAACAACCACATCCGCACCGAACTCCCCAGGAGGGGTCAACAGAACCAAACTTAATATATCAGCAGCAACGGCAACTTTGATTTCATGCGCTTCGGCTTTCGTCACGAAAGTGCTATAGTCATAAACTTGACCGTGCTTTCCAGGATATTGTAGCAAAGCACCATAAAAGGTATCGTTGAAATCGAAATTTTCATGATTGCCAATTACTAGTTCGATTCCAAAAGGTTTTGATCGCGTCTGCAAAAGCGACAAGGTCTGAGGTAAGATTTCCTCAGAAACAAAAAACTTATTTACATTACTTTTTTTCTGGGCTCTACTCCGTACCTCAAATAGCATGGACATTGCTTCGGCCGCGGCGGTACTTTCGTCCAAAAGCGAGGCGTTTGCCAATTCCATACCCGTTAGGTCCGAAATAACAGTCTGAAAATTTAAAAGGGCCTCTAATCTACCCTGTGCAATTTCTGCTTGATAAGGGGTGTATGCTGTATACCAACCTGGATTTTCCAAAATATTCCTTTTGATTACAGAAGGGGTAATACTCTCATGATAGCCTAGACCTATATAGGTTTTGAACATTTTATTTTTCTGGGACAATTCTTGAATGTGCGAAAGAAATTCGTTCTCACTCATGGCCTCAGAAAGTTCTAAGGGTTGGGGCAATCTGATGTCTCCAGGAATGGTTTCCTCAATAATTTGTTCTAGAGCACTGGCCCCAACAGTTTTAAGCATATGTTCAAGGTCTTCCTCTCTAATACCAATATGCCGTGAAGCAAACAAATCTGATCTCATATTTAGAAAATATTTAATGGGCAAACTTAGGAATTAATTCCTTTAAAATAAGAGGTTAATATCCAGACATGGCTAAAGTTTTTAACCAATTTTAAGGGTTATAAACAGTTTGGTTATTTTTACTAGGTGAAGTTGCTGAAACGTATTTTTGATTTTTACCTAGATGCCAGTATACATGCGGCTTTTGCAGTGTATTCATTTATGGAAATAACAGCTCTCATGTATGGAATACGACTTAACCAACATCTTTCTTATTTTGTTTTTTTTGGGACGATAGCCTGTTATAATTTTATAAAATATGGAATTGAGGCCGAAAAGTATATTCTGGTAAGTAATAAATACCATAAAAAAATTCAGCTTTTTAGTATCGTATGCGTGCTATTTAGTTGTTTTAAGGCATTTTATTTGAAAGGGGATTCATTATTTATCCTGATAATACTTGCTGTTATTACGGGGCTATACGCACTTCCTGTACTGCCACAAACAAAAAATCTACGAAGCCTGGGAGGACTTAAAATATTCTTGGTTGCCCTAGTATGGGCCGGGGTTACCTCGGTTTTGCCGCTGACTGAAATTGAAAAAGTTCTTAAATGGGATGATTGGGTACAAGTTAGTCAGCGTATAATTGTGGTCTTGGTGCTTTTGATACCTTTTGAGATAAGGGATTTAGCTTATGATAAACCTGATTTAAAAACCATTCCTCAGCGAATAGGGGTAGTAAAAACAAAAATATTCGGAAGTTTTTTGGTGTTGCTCTTTTTCTCCTTGAGTTTATTGAAAGATCAATTACCCGAATTGGAACTGCTATCAAATGGAACCCTCTTTTTGGTGTTGTGTGGTTTAATGCTTGTGACCAAACATAAACAATCCAAATACTTTGCTTCTTTCTGGGTAGAGTCTATCCCTATTTTTTGGTGGGGAGTTATTCTGGTAATGAATTCATATTTTTAAATCTTATCCTGAAGTTCTATTTTCATCCGTACTTTTTCCTTTTCAGGAAGGCTGTATAGAGGAGCTTTATCGCATAAAGCTGTAAGCTTTGCATTTTTTTTAGAAAACTTCGAGCAGGTGTCACAATAAACCCGGTGAAGAAAAAGTTTGATCTTTTCTAGAAAAGTAGCTTCCTTATATTGTTTTTTATTGCAGATTATAGCTGCATCATCACACGAAATCATATTTAATACCAATTTTGATTTAGGCAACCCATAAGCGCTGTTCTGGCCCTATGTATCATTACCCAAAGGTTAGACGGGTTAATCCCTAGTTCTTTACAAATATCTTCTGTGCTGATACCTTGTATGGTCTTCATAGAAAAGACCAATGATTGTTTTTTGGGTAATTTTGAAATACATGCCTGTATGGCCAAACCTAGTTCCTCATTCTCAAGATTATCATTTGCCAGGATGCTTAGTGGGTCGGCCACTTGTTCTTCTAACCAGTCGCCTTCTGCGTTGCTATTGGAGCTATAATTCATGCGAACCTCAGCTTTTCCTTTTTTTGAGTTTATCTTACGATAATGATCAATGACTTTTCGTTTAAGAATGGCAATGAGCCAAGTTCGTTCAGCCGCCGTACCCTTATAATTTTTTGCTGATTTTAATCCTGCGAAAAATGTTTCCTGCACCAAATCCTTTGCGATTTCCACATCGCTTACACGGGCGACCGCATAGTTGAAGAGATAATCTGCGTACAGATCAACCCAATTTTCAGGATGTAATTGATGCGTTTCCATGTGTTTTTTTATTGATATCAAAAGTAGTGGATTTTTTTATTAACGATAATGATTATTTTTGTAGTAAACTTTTAAGTCATGAGAAGCGTTATAGTATTGGCCTTTGTTTTAGTGTTCAACATGGGATGCTCACAAAAAAAGGAAAAACATATCACAGAAGTTTCACAGAATGAACTCGAAAATGTTGTTTTAGTTGACGTAAGGACACCTGAAGAATACAATGCAGGTCACTTAGATAAGGCTTTGAATATTAATTGGTACGATGAAGATTTCGAAGCCCAATTTAGAACTATTGATAAACAGGAGACTATTTATTTATATTGCAAGGCTGGAGGCAGGAGCCAAAAGGCCACAGAAAAGTTAAAAGCACTTGGGTATTCAAAGGTTGTGAACTTGGCTGGGGGTTATGATGCTTGGAAGGCACATATAAAATCTACTGATTAGCGAAACCTCCAATATGTATGCTATTGGCAATTCAATATATGGTTTTTCCTGAAAGCCCTGATTATGGCTTTTAGATTCCATTAAGGTTGAACCTACTTTTTGATCAATCCTGCCCGTTCCAATAAGGCTTCTACATTAGGTTCTGCACCCCTAAAACGCTTATATAAGACCATAGGATTTTCGGTGCCGCCTTTTGAAAGTACATTTTCCTTGAATTTGGAGGCCACTTTTTTATTAAAGACCCCCTTTTCCTTAAAGTAGGCAAAAGCATCTGCATCTAGGACCTCTGCCCATTTGTAACTGTAATACCCCGAGGAATACCCTCCTTGGAAAATATGGGAAAATGCGGTGCTCATACAAGTTTCCATAGTTTTAGGATACAATGCGGTATTTTCGAAGGCCTTTGTTTCATGCCCTTTTACATCTGTTATTTTTGATGGGTTTGCGCCATGCCAAGCCATGTCTAAAAGACTAAAACTTATCTGTCTAAGTGTCGCCATTCCTTCCTGGAAGGTAGCTGATTCTTTTATTTTTTGTACCAAATCCATGGGAATGACCTCCCCTGTTTCGTAATGGATTGCAAAGAGTTCCAATGCCTCTTTTTCATAACACCAATTCTCCATTACTTGACTTGGAAGCTCAACAAAATCCCAATATACCGAGGTTCCTGATAAGCTAGGGTAGTTGGTGTTGGCAAGCATGCCATGTAACCCATGGCCAAATTCATGGAATAATGTGGTCACCTCATTAAAGGTCAATAAGGAAGGTTTGCTCGTCGTTGGCTTGGTGAAATTGCAAACATTTGAAATGTGTGGCCGCACATTCTCACCATCTTTTGTGTATTGTGATTTGTAGGATGTCATCCAAGCGCCACCTCGCTTGCCAGGTCTGGGATGAAAATCGGCATAAAAAAGTGAAATGTAATTACCAGATAAATCATATACTTGGTAAGTTTTGACCTCTTCATGGTATTTGTCAATATCAAAAACTTCTTCAAACCGAAGTCCAAAAAGCTTCTCTGCCACTTTGAAAACACCGGCAATTACGTTTTCAAGCTTAAAATACGGTTTCAACTTTTCATCATCCAAACTGAACAATTTCTGTTTTAGTTTTTCGGAATAATAAGCGCCATCCCATTGCTGTATGTGCCCAATGGTATCAAGTTCATTCGCGAAATCTTCCAATTGCTTGAATTCACTTTTCGCAGCGGGTTTGGCTCTTTTCAATAACTCATTCAAAAATGCATGGACTTTTTCAGGGTTTTCTGCCATACGTTCTTCCAATACAAAATGGGCATGGGTCCTGTATCCCAAAAGAATGGCTCTTTCATGTCTTAAATTGGTGATTTTGAGAACATTCTCCTGATTGTCAAGCTTATCGTTGTGAAACCCTTTACTTCTAAAGGCCAATGAAAGTTCTTTACGCAACCCTCTATTTTTGGCATATTTCATAAAGGGAACGTAGCTAGGATAATCTAATGTTATTAACCAGCCCTCTTTATCTCTTGACTTCGCGAGTTGTGCTGCGGCTTCCTTTTCACCATCGGGCAATCCATCCAAATGATTTTCATCTGTAAGGTGCATCTCATACGAATTGGTCTCGGAGAGAACGTTTTCACCGAATTTCAGTTTTAGTTTTGAAAGCTCCGCATCAATCTCTCGTAACCGTTTCTTTTTCTCTTCAGGAAGATTGGCCCCATTTCTACTAAAGCTTTTATATTTTTTATCCAGTAGTGTGTTTTGTTCTACGGTTAATTCAAGATTGTCTTTCGCTTCATAAACAGCTTTCACTCTTTTGAACAATGCTTGGTTCAGAGTAATGTCATTGCTGAATTCTGAGAGCACAGGTGAAATCTCTTGCGCTATTTTTTGAATCTCATCATTGGTCTCTGCAGAATTCAAATTAAAAAAAACGCTTGAAACCCTATCCAATTGTTGACCTGAAAACTCCAATGCCTCTATAGTGTTTTCAAATGTGGGAATTGATGCATTGTCTGTAATAAGGTCAATTTCATCCTTAGCACCTTCAATGGCCTTTAGAAAAGCGGGTTTAAAATGTTCGTTCTTTATTTTTGAAAAGGGTGCGGTATCGAATGGAGATAAAAGGGGGTTGTTCATAGGTCTGATAGGATTGATTGATTCTTGGATTTCTTAATTTTTAGGTAAACGCTTATCAAATCGATTGAAAGGAATAAAATGGATATAAATAGCGAAAAAACAGCTCCCGTTAGAAAAGCAAAATTACGAGCAGTATCTTTAGAAAATTTTTCCAGAGCAACTCTATATTCCTCCGTCTGTTCCTCCATTTCGATATTTCTATTGCTATTCAGGTCGAAAGAGTCTAACTGATACTCCAAATAACTCCAGTGCATGGCAATAAATATCAAAATCAGTATGCAGATTATGAAAAACACAAAAGAACTTCTCCCAAAGCATCGCCCATATGGACTACTGATTTTCCTTCTTTTGAAAATGATAAAGACTATACCCAGTAGACTTACAATTAAACCAATTAAGGAGAGGAAATTCATTGATTT
>JAGLKG010000303.1 GCA_023141835.1 Maribacter sp.
CTACTGCCTACTATTTCTTACTAACTTCTTTAGCTCCTTCAATGACCTTTTGCTTTAACCCTTCTTTGTAGAGAATTATTTTATCAAGCACACATTTATCAAAACTTCCTATAATTTGGGCTGCCAAAATTCCAGCATTTTTCGCACCATTAAGGGCAACAGTCGCAACGGGAACCCCACCGGGCATTTGAAGTATGGATAATATGGAATCCCAACCATCAATAGAGTTGCTACTTTTTACAGGGACTCCAATAACCGGTAAAGGTGACATTGAAGCTACCATTCCTGGAAGGTGTGCAGCACCACCAGCCCCAGCAATGATTACCGAATATCCGTTTTTGTGGGCATTTTTGCTAAAATCAAAAAGCTTTTCCGGAGTACGATGGGCCGATACTATATCTACATCAACTTCAATATCAAATCCAATTAATATGTCAATGGCCTCTTGCATTACGGGTAAGTCACTGGTACTTCCCATTACTACAGCTACTTTTTTCATGAAATTCCAAATTATAGATTCCAAATTCCAAATAAGTATGGAAACTGGAGCTTGATTATTGCGATTTACTCGCTAATTACTTTGATGGTTTCCTTTACTTGTTGTGCAATTTTTCGAGCCTCTTCAATATCCGAATTAACTATCGTGACGTGCCCCATTTTACGAAAAGGTCTCGTTTGTTTTTTACCATAGATATGTGGGGTAACTCCCTCCAATTCTAAAATATCCTTCATGTTTTCATATACTACATCACCTGTATGACCTTCAGCACCCACCAAATTTACCATTATCCCTGCAACTTTGCTATCAGTAGCACCCAATGGCAGATCTAAAATAGCGCGAATATGTTGCTCAAATTGATTGGTGTAGCTGGCTTCAATGCTGTAATGGCCACTATTATGTGGCCTCGGGGCTACTTCATTGACTAAAATCCCGTCTTCCTTGGTTTGGAACATTTCAACGGCTAGAAGACCTACATGTTTTATTTTGTTCGATATTTTTAAGGCTATTTCTCGAGCTTTCTTCGCAACATTTTCATCTATACGAGCTGGACAGATTACATATTCCACTTGATTCGCTTCGGGATGAAATTCCATCTCAACTACAGGATAGGTGACAACCTCACCACTTACACTTCTTGCCACGATTACGGCAAGTTCATTCTTAAAGGGAATCATTTCTTCGGTGATACACTCTCCCGGTGGCAAGCCCTCCAAATCTTTTAAATTACGAATAACCTTAACGCCCTGACCATCGTAACCAAATTGGGCGCTTTTCCAAACAAATGGAAAGGCCAAACTGTTGTGGGCTATGCTGTCTTTGATTTCGCTCGAATAGGCGTAACGTGAAAAAGGGGCTGTAGGGATATCATTGTCGATGTAAAACAATTTTTGTTTGGCCTTGTTTTGAATAATCCTTAGTGCTGAGGTTGGGGGATATACTTTCACTCCTTCACCCTCTAATTTCTCCAATGCCCCTATGTTCACATTTTCAATTTCTATAGTGAGGACATCTACCTTTTTGCCAAAATTGTACACAGCATCAAAGTCCAACAAATCACCAATAAAGAATTCATTACAGGCAATTTTGCATGGGGCTTCTTCCGAAGCATCCAAAACTTTTGTATGAATGTCATATTTTCGAGTTTCATACAACATCATCTTACCCAGCTGGCCACCTCCGAGAATACCCAATTTAAAATTAGAAGAAAAATAGTTCATGTGTTGTTTTCTACAGGGATAATTAACCCATTTTTGGATAATTTCAACAAAAATACACCTAAATCTGAAAACTCTAAGTCTGTCATATAAAAAGAGAAATCAAAATGGTATCTTTGCCGTCCAAATAAAGTTTTAAGCCATTGATAAAACTTCACGACAAATACTTTAAGCCATTTCTGAGCGAGGTTCAGATACTTGACGCTGTTAAATCTATAGCCGAAAAGATTGCTTCTGATTATAAAGATGAAATCCCTGTGTTTGTAGGGGTGCTGAATGGAGCATTTATGTTCGTTTCGGACTTCTTAAAGGAATATCAGTATCCTTGTGAAGTCTCCTTCGTCAAGCTCAGTTCCTATCAAGGGCTTACCTCAACAGGTATTGTGGAAACCTTATTGGACCCACCGGATAATTTGAAGGGGAGAAGTGTAATTATCCTGGAGGATATTATCGACTCTGGGCGCACGCTAAAGGAATTGGTCCATTTATTCAATAATACCAATGTAAAAGAGTATAAAATCGCAAGTCTGTTTTATAAGTCTACAATATATAATGGTGAATATGCAATCGACTATGTGGGCATTGATATCCCTGATAAGTTTATTGTTGGTTATGGACTTGACTACAATGAATTGGGCCGTAATCTTAGGGAAGTATACCAACTAAATCAAAAACATATGATCAATCTTGTTCTTTTCGGCAAACCAGGCGCGGGAAAAGGCACTCAAGCTGAGTTTTTAAAAGACAAATACAATTTAAAACATATTTCTACGGGAGATGTATTCCGTTACAATATTAAAAACGGTACCGAATTGGGAACTTTGGCAAAATCCTATATGGATCAAGGAGATTTGGTTCCTGATGAAGTGACCATTAAAATGTTGCAGGATGAAGTTGAAAAAAACCCGGAGGCAAGCGGCTTTATATTTGACGGATTTCCCAGAACGACAGAACAGGCAAAAGCCTTGGATACATTTTTAGTAACGAAAAGCATGAAGATCGATGCAACCATTGCTCTTGATGCAGACGACGAGGTGTTGATTCAACGATTATTGGAAAGAGGCAAGGTGAGTGGCCGTACAGATGATCAGGACGAATCAAAAATCAGAAATCGTTTCGAGGAGTACAACGAAAAAACAGCTCCGTTACAAGAATACTACGAGGGTCAAGGAAAATTCCATAGCGTAAATGGCATAGGTGCTATTGAAGATATTACCCATCGATTGGGTAAGGTAATCGAGGAATTATAATAGCTCTAATTCTTTCAGTTCTATCCTGTCTTATTTGGCAGATATTTGTAGTATGGAATTACCGACTGTAATGTATTAAGGACTCCTGCCTTACTGAAACAAGTTCAGTACTATGCAGGAATGACAAATTTAAGTTATTTATGACTGAAGGCAATTTTGTCGATTATGTAAAGATTCATGCTAGCTCTGGAAATGGGGGTAAGGGTTCTGTGCATCTACATCGAGAGAAATATATTACAAAAGGGGGGCCTGATGGAGGAGATGGCGGTCGTGGAGGTCATGTGATTGTTCGAGGAAACAAGAACTTATGGACATTGGTAAACTTTAAGTTCAAAAGGCACTTTAAAGCTGGTCATGGTGGCCATGGCAGTAAAAATAGGAGTTCTGGTGCGGATGGGGATGATACTTATATGGATGTGCCCTTAGGTACCATATTCAAAAATTCTGAAACTAATGAAACCCTTTTTGAAATCACCGAAGCTGGTGAAGAGAAAATATTGATAGAAGGGGGTATGGGAGGTCGTGGAAACTGGCACTTTAAGACATCAACAAATCAAACACCCCGTTATGCCCAACCAGGCGTTGAAGGCAAAGAGATAGATGTAACACTAGAGCTTAAGGTACTGGCCGATGTTGGTCTGGTCGGTTTTCCTAATGCCGGTAAATCAACACTTCTTTCTGTTATTACCTCGGCAAAACCAAAAATAGCAGATTATGAATTTACAACCCTAAAACCCAATTTGGGAATTGTTCAACACCGTGACTTTCAAAGCTTTGTAATGGCCGATATCCCAGGGATTATCGAAGGGGCCGCTGAGGGTAAGGGACTTGGACACTATTTTTTGAGGCATATCGAACGTAATGCCTCACTCTTGTTTCTGATTCCTGCTGATAGTAATGACATTAGTAAAGAATATGAAATTCTTTTGAATGAGCTTAAAAGATACAATCCGGAGCTTTTGGACAAGGAACGATTGGTTGTTATCTCAAAGAGCGATATGTTGGATGAAGAACTTATGGACGAAATGAAAATAGAGCTTGATAAAGACCTTGCTAACGTTCCTTACCTATTTATTTCGTCCGTTTCGCAATATGGTATCCAAGAATTGAAAGATAAGCTCTGGTTGCTTTTGAACGATTAATTCACGTTTACGCTTAAATACGTCTTATTTTTCTTTAAATTTATGTAAAACATTGCTAATGAAAGGCATGGGTTACATAGCGTTGGCTTTACTTTTAACCTCTTGTCATGTTGTCCGTGTAAGCATGGATTATGAAAAAGAAACAGATTTCTCCAACTATTCCACGTATAACTATTACAATGATTTGGAAACTGGTCTAAGTGAATTGGACGAAAAAAGGTTGATAAAGCTTTTAGATGTAGTTATGTTGAACGAGGGTATTTTGCTTTCGGAAGAACCTGATTTTTTCATCAATATTCAAAGTAGAAGTTTTCAGACTTCGAGGAACAATACTGTAGGTGTTGGAGTAGGAGGAACCGGAAGAAATGTTGGAGGTGGTCTTTCCATTGGTATTCCTGTTGGAAAACCTAGCCTAGCACTTGAGATTCAATTTGATTTTGTCGACAGTCAAAAGGATGCTCTTTTTTGGCAAGCCATAAGTAAGTGTTCGTTCAACGAAAATAGTACTCCCATTGAACGTGAACAGAAACTTGGAGAAATTGTGGAAAAGGTACTGTCCAAATATCCACCAAAATCCAAACGATAAAAAAATGCGATTCCAACATTCAGATTGAAATCGCATTTGGTTTTGATCTTGATTGAATCAGCCGTTGAGTAGACCCTTGTATTTGTCCTTATAGACGTAAAGCATTACGATATTAAGCACAAGAAGCACACCACCCATCGGAATTCCAGCTTGATCCAAGGCAACATGGTACAATACCGCATTTACCGAAACACTCATCAGTATAAGCATCATTAATGCTCCATACTTGTTCAATAATAACGATAGGCCTGCGGCAACTTCAACGATAGCCACCACGGTCATCGTTTTTGAGGTCATCAAGGCTGCCCAATAACCCATCGCTGCCTCTGGCGGTGGCGGTGGATCCATAAAACCAAATAGTTTGTTCGAACCAAAGAACAAGAGTGCCACACCAAAAACAATTCTTAATACTAATACTACTTTAGAATTCATAATAATCAGTTTAGTTGTTAATTATCTAAATGTAGTGAAAATCAACATCTTAGACGAAACATACCCAGAATGCTAACAGTATTCTCGTTTAGTTCTAAGCACAATCCCGTCAATTAGTAAAAAGGTTTTAGAGGGATAGATGCCCAAGGTCAAAAAAATAAAAATCGGTTTCTGCTTTAAACTGAAACCGATTTTCATACGATTATTTGTTCTATCAAGGCCGTAGTAGACCTTCATATCTATCTTTGTAGTTATATAACATAACAATATTCAGGACAAGCAAAACCAATGCCCGTAATATGGAACCTGGTTCCAAGAAGGCGTGGAACAAAATAGTATTTACCGATACGGTCAAGAGTACTAGCATCATTAAGGCGCCGTATTTATTTAGCAGTAAGGATATGCCTGCAATAATTTCTATAACAGCTACAACATCAAGAG
>JAGLKG010000304.1 GCA_023141835.1 Maribacter sp.
AGACATCACCTAGATGGTCAGGATGATTTTGAGGTTATTGTAAAATAGTTCGCCGTCCCATCCTTGGACAATAAGATTTTCGTACTAACAGACCCCATGTTGGCAACAGGTAAAACCTTAGAGAATGTCTTCAAGGCGTTAAAAAATCATGGACAGCCAAAACAGATTCATATTATTTCGGTTATCGGGTCAAAAAAGGGCGTTGACTATGTAAAAAGCATCTTTCCTGAGAACACCCATTTATGGATTGCAGCCATTGATGATGAGCTGACTAGCAAAGGTTATATAGTTCCTGGCCTTGGGGATGCTGGTGATTTATCTTACGGTTTAAAACTCTAGCCTTTCAATTTCTATCTTTTGAAAGTTTGAGACCCGGAAGATTTTCAAGACCTGCCGGGTCTTGTCAACAACCCTACTTCTCCTATTTTGGTATAAGTACCACCGATATCTATGGCGAGGACAGTATTCATTTTAGTCGAGATTAAGTTGTAAAAGAATGAAAAAGAATACTTTTATAAGCTGATTCAAATCATTTCAAAAAGAAATAATGCGCTGTAAATTTCCAAAAAGCAAGACTATTATGGAAGTAACTGGGCAAATTTTGAGCCTGTAACATATGTTACTGTTGAGTCTTTTTATTTCTTTAATTTTGCCTCAAATTAATTGGATAATGAGGAACATACTTTTGATACTGGCATTTTTTTGCGTTTCCTATTCTCTTCAGGCCCAAGGAACCGTATTAATCTCCAAGGCGGAAGTGATTGCTAAGGTAATGGAAGGTAATAATGCCCTGAAGATTTCTGAACAAGAGGTTTTGATGGCCAAAGGGGAATACAATCAAACCAATGCTGTACTAATGCCCAATATCAGCATTTCACATACAGGGATTGCCACAACAAATCCTTTAATGGCATTTGGTTCCAAGCTGAATCGGGAAGTACTTACGCAATCAGATTTTAATCCTTTGGTGCTTAATGACCCTAGTCTGACTAGGGACTATGCCACTAGAATAGTGATACAGCAGCCTTTATTGAATTTGGATGGCATCTATCAACGTAAAGCGGCAAAAGCTAAGTTAAGTGCATCAGAGCTACAATCCAGCCGTCAACAGGACTACATTGAATTGGTAGTTGACAAATCCTATATGCAATTGCAATTGGCCTATAAAACCGTTGAGGTATTGAAAAAAGCAAAAGAGACCGCATTGGAGAACAAGCGTTTGGCCGACAATGCTTTTAAACAGGGATACTCGCAAAAATCAGATGTTCTGGCTGTAGAGGTTCGTGTCTTAGAAATTGAGAATCAATTACAGTATGCCAGGAGCAGTATTCAAAATGCATCAAATGACCTGTCGGTTTTAATGAATGATGAAAGTTATCGGTTGTTACAACCTGCAGATTCATTAAAGGTGGTTTCAAGTGATATTTCCTTTGAAAGTTTGCCTGAAAACAGAAAAGATATACAGGCAATAGGTTTAGCTTCGGAAGCCTACAAACAAATGTATAAAGCCGATAAAATGAGTTTTCTGCCAAGACTGAATGCGTTTGGAACTTATGAATTGCATGATGACAAAGTGTTACAAGGTGGTGCCGATGGGTACCTTTTTGGTGCAGCATTGAAATGGAACATTTTTGAAGGTTCCAAGCGTTTTGGTAGCGTCCAAAAGAGCAAAGCGGAGTATGCAAAGTCCAAATTGGAAGTCAATCAATATAAAGCGGAAAGTCAGGTAGCGTTGAATAAAGCCAAACGTATGCTTCAGGATGCCAAAAACAACTTGGAGCTAACAGCTCTCGCCTCAAAACAATCCAAAGAATCATTACGAATACGTAAAAATCGTTTTGAACAGGGATTGGAAAAGACCACGGAATTATTAATGGCGGAGATGCAATACGCTCAAAAAGAACTGGAGTATTATACAACGATATTCCAGCACAATTATGCCTTGGCCTATGTTCAATTTTTAACCAAGGAATAATATCAGTGGGCAGTATTTGGTTAGCCGTAAATAGGAGCTGGAGATGAAGGGCGGAAGTATACGTTGAAATAAGCGCTTAACCCAAGGTCGGTTCAATAGCCTTGAAACCCTATGGGATAGGATGTCACGCTGAGCGCGTGCGCTTGCCTGCCGATTATGTAGTCGAAGCGAAGTGGGAACCTGAAAATTTGGATGGTTGTAGATAGAAAATAAAAAATGGAACAAACAATACTGAATATTAGAAAATGAAAACAAAATTATACATAATAGCACTTTTTATATCAGCAGGACAATTGACAAGTTGCGGGAATGGTGGTGAAAAAACGGTAACTGACAATACCCCCGCAGTCAATGTATCGGTACGTTCTGTCACCCAAGAAAACAACCTTCCCATTTTAACGGCCAGTGGTAAAATTGAAGCAGTGAACAGCGCCAATTTAAGTACCCGAATGATGGGTTACGTGGACAAAATATATGTGCAAGTTGGCGATAAGGTTAAAAAAGGACAGCAATTGATTAGCATAAGTAATACTGATTTATCAGCAAAATTAGCACAGGTCAATGCCAAGATTACAGAAGCAACAGCAGCTTTTCACAATGCTGAAAAAGATTTCAACAGGTTTACGGCACTGTTCAATGAGAATAGCGCCTCACAGAAAGAACTGGATGATATAACGGCCCATTACAATATGGCAAAAGCCAGACTGGAAGGTGTCCAACAGATGAAGAATGAGGTAAATGCCCAATTTTCATATGCCAATATCCGCGCGCCCTTTAATGCGACGGTAACCAACAAATTCATCAATGTTGGGGATATGGCCAGCCCTGGGATGCCTTTGTTAGAGGTTGAATCTCCTGGTAGTTTTCAAGTTTTGGCCATGGTGCCCGAATCCGAAATACTTCAAATAAAAGCAGATACCGAAGTTGATGTTGTTTTAAAATCTTTGAATGAAACTGTACAAGGAAAAGTTGTTGAGATCAGTACTTCGGCAAAAAATACGGGAGGCCAATACATGGTGAAAGTTATATTGGATAAAATAGATGTCAATATAATGTCGGGCATGTATGCAACGGTACGGTTTCCTGTTGCCAAAATAAATACGGCGGAAACAGTCATGATTCCTATAAAAGTAATAGTTGACAAAGGACAATTAACCGGGGTTTATACTGTAAGTGAGAGCAACACTGCTTTGTTGCGTTGGTTACGTTTAGGACGCACGATAGGTGATAAGGTAGAGGTTTTGTCGGGCTTATCATCAGATGAGCAATACATTGTTTCCTGGGAAGGTAAATTGTATAACGGGGCCAAAATCAACATCCATTAAACGAGATTGCGTTAGGGATAGGAGTGGAAATCCTTTTCCCCGTTTGAATTTGCTGAAAGCCAAAACAAAACGGGGAAAAGAGTATAGCGGATAGCCCGCCCGAACGCCTAAATTGAAAAAAAAATATGAAGGAAGGATTAGCAGGTAAGATAGCCAAATCATTTATAGGGTCGAAGTTGACTGTACTACTGATGATCGTATTTATGGTCATTGGGGTATATAGCTCTTTTCTGATACCACGAGAAGAGGAACCGCAGATCGATGTCCCTATGGCCGATATTTTTGTGGGATATCCAGGGGCAAGCCCGACAGAGGTAGAGTCACGCGTGACCAAGCCTTTGGAAAAACTCATTTCGAACATTAAAGGGGTAGAGTACGTGTATTCTACATCAATGAAGGAACAGGGAATGGTCATTGTACAGTTTTATGTGGGTGAGGATATTGAGCGCTCCTTTGTAAAACTCTATAACGAGATCAATAAGCATATGGACATAATGCCCCAAGGAGTAACTTTTCCCTTGGTGAAAACCCGTGCCATAGATGACGTACCTATGTTGGGATTAACACTTTGGAGTGAGAATTATGACGATTACCGCATTAAGCAAATTGCACAAGAACTTACCGATGAGATTGAGAAGATAAACGACGTCTCGGCCACCCAAAAGATAGGGGGTAGGGATAGACAGCTACGGGTTGTGCTCGACAAGGATAAAATGGCTGAAAGCGGTCTTGATTTCCTTTCCATAGCCGAAATGATAAAGGCCAACAACCAACAACTAGGTAGTGGTTCTTTTGATAGGAACGATACCGAATTCATGGTAACTACAGGTAAATTCCTAGAGACAGTAGAGGATGTTGAAAATTTGGTCGTTGGCGTTCAGCAAAATAGACCGATATATTTGAAACAAATTGCTAGCATTCAGGACGGTCCTGAACTTCCAAAGAATTATGTTTCTTTAGGTTTTGGTCAGGCGAGTGAAAAGGCCAAAAAGTTCAAATCGGAATACCCAGCCGTAACCATTTCTGTCGCTAAGCGCAAAGGCGCGGATGCCATGAAGATTTCTGACATTATTATAGACAAAGTGGACCATCTGAGAAAGCACTTGATTCCAGATGATGTCCATGTAGAGGTAACACGTAATTATGGTGAAACGGCTTCACATAAAGTGTCAGAACTGTTAATGCACCTTATTGGGGCCATAATCGCGGTAACTTTTGTGGTTATGTTGGCCATGGGTTGGCGGGGTGGTCTAGTAGTGTTTTTATCGGTGCCGATCACCTTCGCATTGACCTTGCTCAGCTATTATATGTTGGATTATACCTTGAACAGAATTACTCTTTTTGCCTTGGTATTCGTAACCGGTATTGTTGTGGATGATTCTATTATCATAGCAGAGAATATGCACCGGCATTTTAAGATGAAACGCCTACCTTTTAAACAGGCTGCTTTGTATGCGATCAACGAGGTTGGAAACCCGACCATTTTGGCCACCTTTACCGTGATTGCCTCGGTATTGCCCATGGCCTTTGTTTCTGGGCTTATGGGGCCATATATGTCGCCCATGCCCATTGGAGCATCAATAGCCATGCTGCTATCGCTTTTTGTTGCTTTGACCATAACCCCGTATTTAGGATTTGTTTTTTTGAGGAAAAAAGAGAAAAAGGGAGAAAAGAAAAAGACAGTGAAACCTTTGGAGGAAACTTTCATCTACCGCATGTATGAAAAGTTGGAAAAACCTCTTATTGAAGATAAAAAGAAACGTTGGTTGTTCTTGGGAGTTACCTTCCTATTGTTGATGGTTTCTGTAGGTATGTTCTTTACCAAAACTGTGGCGGTAAAGATGTTGCCTTTTGATAATAAGAATGAATTTCAGGTGGTTATTGACATGCCCGAAGGAACAACTTTGGAGCGCACAGCAGTGGTTACCTCAGAAATAGCACAGTATTTGTCTACCCGACCAGAGATTGTTAATTACCAGTCGTATGTGGGCGCGTCAGCACCGATTACATTTAATGGGTTGGTACGCCATTATGATCTACGTGGTGGAAGTAATATGGCCGATATTCAGGTAAATCTGATAGATAAGGGCAAACGTAGTGAACAAAGCCATGGGATAGCGAGTCTATTGCGACCAGAGATCCAGCGTATAGGTGCCAAGTTCAATGCCAATATAAAAATAGTTGAGGTGCCACCAGGACCACCCGTGCTGTCTACCATAGTTGGGGAAATATATGGTCCCGATTACAATAAGCAAATAGACATTGCCAATCAGGTGCAGGATATCTTGAAAAATACGGAAGATGTGGTTGATGTGGACTGGATGGTGGAGGCAGACCAAACCGAATATGAATTTACCATTGATAAGGAGAAAGCAATGCTTTATGGGATAGTTCCAAAGCAGATTGCCCATACAATGAATATGGCCTTGTCAGAAAGGGTGGTGACCCATTTGTATGACGAAGACGCTTCCAATCAAGTGGGATTGATCCTTACATTGGATGAGAAGGAGAAATCGACCATCAGTGATATTTCGCAATTGAAAGTGAAATCTCAACAAGGTGCTATGATGACCATTGGAGATTTGGTCAACATTGAACAAACCACAAGTGCCAAAAGTATTTATCGTAAAAATCAAAAACGAGTCGTGTATGTGATGGCCGATATGGCCGGAGAATTGGAGAGTCCTGTGTATGCCATTTTGGGAATGACCGATAAATTAAAACAGCTGAAACTTCCCAAAGGGTATTCTCTTGACGAGCTTTATACAAAACAGCCTGATTTTGAGGATAACTATACAGTAAAATGGGACGGAGAATGGCAGATTACTTTAGAGGTGTTCCGGGATTTGGGAATTGCCTTTTTGGGAGTCATTATCATCATCTATATCTTGATTGTAGGTTGGTTTCAAAATTTCAGAGCGCCTATTGTAATGATGGTGGCCATACCACTTTCGCTGGTTGGGATTGTATTGGGCCATTGGTTGATGGGTGCATTTTTTACGGCCACATCTTTTATCGGGATGATTGCCTTGGCCGGGATCATGGTGCGGAACTCGGTCTTGCTGATCGACTTTGTAAACCTGCGGTTAGCAGAAGGAATTCCTATAAAACAGGCAGTAATCGAAGCAGGTGCTGTTCGTACGACCCCTATTTTATTAACTGCAGGTACTGTCGTGATTGGTGCCTTTGTAATTCTTTTTGATCCTATTTTTCAAGGGTTGGCCATTTCACTTATGGGAGGGACCATTGTGTCAACTGTGCTGACGCTTTTGGTAGTACCCTTGGTGTATTACATGATCGAACGTAAAAATTATAAATAATAGTAAATGAAACTTTTATTGGTTACGGTAGTAGAACAGTATGAGAAAGAAGTCATTGACCTCTTTAAAAAAGCCAAGATTGAGAACTTTAGTGGTTCCGACATTGATGGATATAAGAACCCTGTATCATTATTAATGAAGTCGAGCTGGTTCCCTAATGTCAAAGGCGGGGTCGAATCGAGTCTTCTTTTCTCGTTTACCGAGGACGAAAAAATTGATATCCTTTTTGAACTTATTAAGGAATTCAACACCCATTTGGAAACTAACAATCCGATTAAGGCGGTAGTGGTTCCCATTGAGCGAAATATATAATTCAAACTTTAAATTCAATTCAAATGATTAACAAATATTTTAGGATTATCGTAGGCACCTTTATCATGATCAGTGTGCTATTGGCCATGTATGTAAATATAAACTGGTTGTGGTTTACCCTATTTGTGGGGGCCAATATGTTTCAATCTGCATTTACCAAATGGTGTTTATTGGAAAAAATATTATTTAAATTGGGTGCCAAGAAAGAAGGGGATAGTTGTGCGGTCTAGGGTTCTATAAGGTGCTTTTGGGTCTCTTTGTTTGGTATGTGTTTGCTAGTTTATTTTGAATGATAAATTTGTAAAGCATTGTCAATGAATACATAAAGTTTAAATAAATTCATTTAAATTTGAAAGACCCACATCACTTTACAATGAGAAACATACTTGCTAAATTCCTAAAATATGCTATTCCTTTATTCAATACTAAAGCTGCCGGATTTTATATAATACTCTTTGCTGCATCAATTGCTACTGCCACGTTCATTGAAAATGATTTTGGCACTAGCGCAGCCCAAAAGGTAATCTATAAATCGTGGTGGTTTGAGTTGTTATTGGCTTTGTTCTGTATCACCATCATTGTCAATATTTTTAAGTTTAGAATGGTACAACAAAAGAAGTGGCCCTTACTTCTTTTTCATGGTGCCATTATAATAATCCTCGTAGGTGCGGGCGTCACTAGATATTTTGGTTTTGAGGGCATAATGCATATTCGCGAAAATGATTTTGCGAACAGCTTTCTTTCCTCTAATGCATTTTTAAAATTCGAGGTCGACAAGAATAATCAAACCTATGATTTTGATGAGCCGGTACAATTTTCATCTTTAGGAAATAATAGGTGGCATGGAGAATATTTGATCGACGGTTCATTGATTGATATCAAGGTCAAGGAATTTATTCCCAATCCAAAACAGGTTTTAAGCGAAAGTATTGATGGGAGGGCTACTTTGCAGATTGTGGTTTCTGGGGTGAACGGGAGAGAAGAATATTTCATTAATGAAGGCCAAACCAAAAGAATCAGGAATGTCATCTATAATTTCAAAAATACCCAATTACCCGGGGCAATTAATATTCTTTTTCAAAATGACTCCCTTTTATTCAGAACCGATAAGGTTTTGACCCAAATGGTTATGGCCACCCAAAGGAATGATACCCTCTATCCTT
>JAGLKG010000305.1 GCA_023141835.1 Maribacter sp.
TCATACGTTTCTTTAAAATATAAGCGCATAATCTGTTGGTAATTCACCTGTGGCAATTGCAGATCGTCATTAATAATGCGTATGCTTCCCTGCAATTCAGTTGTCGCTAATTTATCTTCCCAACTGATCCATTTGTCTGGTGAATCTTGAACAGGAAATATATCCAATAATGAACCTTGATAGGTCATCATAAAGATTTCAAGACGCTCATTGATTTTTATAACTTCCTTGTCCAATGTATTGCGTTCCGCTTCAGGTTTTCTAGAGGCTTCTTCAGCATACGCCCCTAACAGGTACTCCCCTTTTTGATTGAAAAATGTATTGAACGAGGCATAGGTTTCGGTAATCCCCAAAAGATCGGAAACCGCTTCTTCCCGTATATAGATAATCTTCTGGTTTTTCCAAAATTCAACATTCAATGGAATATCCAAAAACATTTGATTGGCCGTCATTTCACCACGAGCAGGTATGGTAATTATATCCTTTCTAGAAATTTTATGCATAACATCAATGGCCAATGTATTTATGGGGGAATAGCGCCCTTCATAAGTAAGCACCATCATCTCTGCAAATTTATCGGCATGTTCACGACTTACCGCATAAGGGTTTTCTTGGTGTGTGTGATTTTGTGGGCTCTGTTGGGCCGAAATTAAGGATGTGGCAAAAGCTATTAAAATTACAGACAATGCTTTCCTGCGTTCTCTGAGGTGCCTTATTTTCTTCATAAGGTCCCAATATCTGGAGTGTGGATTGAAAAGGGTCCATACAAATCCGATAATCATCAAAGCATAGCCTAAATAGGTAATGATGGTACCCCACCAGTCGTGATTTACCGACAGTATGGTGCCTCTTTCATCTTGATCATAGGACGATTGAAAAAAACGATAACCCCCATAATCCAAAACATTGTTCATAAAGATGCGATGGTCAAAATTCACATCGTTCGCTTCGTCTATAAGGGTCACTACGCTTGCATAGGATGAAGGACTCATTGAGCCATCATAACGTTCCAATTGAAAATCATTAAGCTTAACAGAAAAAGGCAAATCAATGCGTTTGGCACCGTAGGATATCTCCAGATCAAGGTCATCGAATGAAACCTTATGGAAATTTTCCAGGTAGCCCGATCCTCCCAATACGGTGGCCTCTTTGGTTAGGCCGTTAAAAGTAACATCCAACACCAGTGCATCCGGTGTATTTTGTTCTTCAGGGCCCGCAACATATTTGACAGTAGCATTTTGTACATGATTGGTGAGCACCAAGGCCACACCAGAACCTTCGGGCTCATACAAATGCATGCGTTCAAAACTACCGTTTTGGGCAGCGGGAATAACGGATTCTGCCATAGAAGGCATCGCCTTTACTTGTATTTGATGCGGATAACGTATAACCAAAGAATCACCTGCCCCAGTTATTTGAAGGGCATTCGGATTCGAATTATTATTATACGCCACAGGAAAATCGTGATTCATTTTTAGCTCTCCTTTTCGAATCACTATCTCGTCTTTATGTCCTTGAACGCTCAAGGTAAGGTAGAGCAGATCAATATCGCCCTCACCCGTTTCCTCAAAAGTTTCGGTAGCATTTATAATATGGTCCCTATATATAATATCTATAGCCCCTTTAGATGCGGCTTTCACTACTGTTTTAAAAGAGTTATCCATATTTTGCCCCATCATTAAGGGCATATGCTTTATAAAATCTGCTGTGCCGTCATTCCCTTTTACAATAAGATAGTCATCGCTACTATATATAAAATTAGAGGAGGCACCTTCTCTTATGTGCATTCTACCTTCATATCCAAAATATCGGGTAACAGCAGCACCAATTATTATTATGGCAAAGGCGATATGAAAAACGAAACCAGAAATCTTTTTCCAGCTTAACATATGATAGCGTTTAATACTGCCTATAAAGTTTAAGATCATTAATACCATCAAGGCTTCGAACCATGCGGCTTTATAAACTAAAATCTTAGCT
>JAGLKG010000306.1 GCA_023141835.1 Maribacter sp.
GACCCGCTTGGTTTATCCTGAGCGACAGTCGAAGGGTACGGTGGTGTAAGAGGCGCACAGAGGGCTTTACCGTTCACGGCCGTACTCGATTGTGCGTTCGTTTTAATCTCCTAAAAGCCTTTTTAACTCCTTTTGGAATTGAGGGTTTTCAGTAATGGTTGAATGCTTCTGACCTTCAAGAAGTATTAAATTGTCTTCTGGTTTAAACACTTCTTTGAGCTTTAAAGAAGAGCTGTGCCGAATA
Source organism: Maribacter sp. (assembly GCA_023141835.1). Lineage (GTDB taxonomy): Bacteria > Bacteroidota > Bacteroidia > Flavobacteriales > Flavobacteriaceae > Maribacter_A. The sequence goes on from JAGLKG010000306.1 coordinate 245, forward strand.
GTTTCGTCTGAAGTCCCATGGAAAAGAAAAACTGGCATTTTACAATTTTGAATAAATTCATAATTATTAAAACTGTATTTATTTAAGATGGATAAAGGAAAATATTTACCAATTGAACTATGTTGTTGTATGGCATCATTCCAGTCATAAAATGGGGCTTTCAATATCAATATCTTTGGATTATTAGTGGAGGCTAATTTAGATGCCATTGTGGTTCCCAAGGAATTCCCAACAACAACAATGCTTTTTTCGGTATAAGTTTTTTTCAATTCGTTGTATAGCATCTGATTATCTTGATACAATTGATTCTCATTTGTGATACTTCCTTCACTTTTCCCAAAGCCTCTATAATCTACCATAAACACATCGTAACCGAGGTCTGTATATACATCTGTTTGACCAGCATGCAATGCTAATGAGCCGCTATTACCATGAAAATAAAATACCAGACCTTTAGGGTTTTCCACTTTAAATAGGAGATTATTTAAATTGATTCCATCTTCGGTTTTATAGTTCAATTCTTCAAAGGTTCTATTAAATTCAAATTTATAATCAGGAGCCAACTTGGTGGATATGAAAAATTGTTTTTCTTGAGTGAAGTAGATTATAGCGCAAATGGTTAGGTATAGAATTAGAAAAACAATTCCTATGATTTTTGATATTTTTATTAACTTTCTTTTCATTAGGTATAGGTTTTGTTGGCAAATGTTTTATTGTTTGATATAGCCCCATAAAACTTGTTAAAAATTAAGCATGCAGTAAGATCTCCGGTTACATTAACTGCTGTTCTAAACATTCCCAAAATACGGTCTATGCCAATAATAATAATTAGACTATCAATTGGAATTCCTGCACTCTGCAATACCGATGCAAGAATAATAACCCCACCTCCTGGAATGGCGGGTGTTCCTATGGAAGCGGCTACAACAGTTAAGGTGATTAATAGTAGGTTCATTATGGTCAATTCAATGCCATAGGCTTGCGCCATAAATAAAGTGGTTACGCATTGAAATAATGCCGTTCCATCCATATTAATTGTGGCCCCAACCGGGATAACAAAATCACTGATATTGGAGGACACCCCTAAATTTTCATCCGCTGTTTTCATGGAAATCGGCATAACGGCTGCGGAACTGGCGGTAGAAAATGCCAATAGTTGTGGTTCCCGGATCGCCTTTAAGAACTTGAAGGGATTTTTTTTGGTGACTACTAAGGCCAGCACTAAATAGAATGTCACTAATATGATCAGGCCCAGTGTCACTACAGCCATATAGTAACCTAAACCAAGGAATATTTCAACGCTTGTTCTGGATAACAAAGCTGCTATTAAGCCAAATACAGCATAGGGCACGAGCATCATCGCCCATGATACTACGATCATACAAATTTTCTGAATGGCTTCTGAAAAACGAATAATAGGCTTTGCTGTTTCTTGACGGAGTTGGGTAATTGCTACGCCAATTATGATGGTAAAAATTACAACACCTAACATTTCTCCTGTTAAGATGGACTCCAACGGATTATTAGGGATAAGGTTTGATATAGCATTTGGAATGTTCTCAATAAGGTTAGTTTGCTCATTAGGTGCTATTTGACTTTCACCACTATTTGGAAATCCACCAAGCGTAAAAATATATTGGCCGGGTTTCAAAATAAGTGTTACAGCTAGGCCTATCATAATGGCAACAGCGGTAGTAAAAACGAAATACAGCAATAGCCGAATACCAAAGGTTTTAAGGTTCTCCGTTGTGTTACTCACAATTCCCGTAATGATTGATGTAAATATCAATGGGATCATGATCATTTGAACCAGCCTCATAAAAATTTGACCCGGCAGGTCAAGCCAATCGGCCAGCCGCAAACTAATATTCTCTGAAAGCAGTCCTGTAGATGGATTAAGTAGAACTCCCAATCCCGCCCCTAAAACGAGTCCAATAATTACCTTAAGCCATAATCGGCCTTTTATAAGGTGATCTAAATGAACTGATAAATTATTAAGAGGTCTGAATTCAATCACGGTGTTCTTAATGTTTGCCAACGTATGGATATACGTACCGCTA
>JAGLKG010000307.1 GCA_023141835.1 Maribacter sp.
AGAATATTTGTTCATCCGTTTTATTTTCAATACAGCGTATTTTAGAGAAGTAACGTTCACTGAATATTTTAGATAAATCGAAACGGCCAAACCTCTCCAGGTCCATACACAGGAAAGCGACTTCATTCAATAGGTCCAGTTTTCTAAAATCATCGTTAAACTCTATACAATCAAAAATGACGGGGTCATCCAGAAGAAAGATATTCCGGGTATGAAGATCACCATGTCCATCGATGACAAATCCCTTTCTGTTTCGCCCGGCGATTCTCTCCTTATTAGAATTTAAAAATTGGTAAGCCCATTGATTGATTTCTTCTAGCAACTGCCCTGTCTCTTTACCAAAATTCTTCACCAAAAAGTTTTGTACACTCACTACATCTTCAAATTCTTTGTAGAGTTCCCTCCAATCTTCTCCTTCCGGCACAATTACCGCTTCCTGATGAAAAGACACCAACACATCTGCCAACTTAATAATAGACGCTGCTTTAACAGTTCCATTATCCAGAAGTAAATCCAACTGTTTTGTTTCATCCATCCTCCTCATCAAGACCGCATAATCGATAATTGTTCCTTGGTTATCGAGGATATGATACTTTCCATTACTTTTTTTGATGGGAAGTACCTCAAGATACATCGCCGGTACAAGCCTCTTATTCAATTTCACCTCTTTTTCACAGTATTCTTTTCTCTTTTCCAGAGTTGAAAAATTCAGAAAGCTGAACTCGATCGGCTTTTTTATTTTATAAACGTACTGATCAGTAAGTATGACCCAGGAGATATGGGTCTCTATAAGCTTTATCCCATCTGTTGGGTAAGGAAAAGTTTTATTATCAATAATATAGTTGACCTGATCTCGTGTCATTGTTTTATGAACTTGATAGCTTTTTCAATCAAACCAGGCATTTCTTCCTGATCAGAAAATAATTGAATGTATTTCTCTTGCATGGGCTCAAATTGCGATTTAATCATTTGATAAACAGCGTAATCGGCTTCGCTGTACCGACGCTTTTTGGATACGCGCTTTTTCACAACTTCCTCGCCGGCACATACTTCGATCCATTTCACGGATACATCATACTCCTGTGCCAAGACCTTGAATCTTTTTCTCAGTTTCTTTTTATAAAACGTAGCATCGACAATTACGCTTTTTCCTTTTTCAAATTCCAACCTTGTCAGGTGTAACATCTCATCATAAATAAAGACTTTATTTTCTTCATCGTACTGTTGGGATTTACCCAATAAACTTCTGATGATATCCGTATTGAAATGCTTTATCCCTAATTGGTTGGACAAAAGTGTAGCAAAAGTAGTCTTACCCGTTCCCGGAAGACCGAAGATTACAATCAATATGGGACGATCTGAATGCATATCTAAAAAAGATTGGTCATGTAAACCATGGAAGGCTGATCGATATCATTTTAGTTAGTTTCCGGCATTGCTACATTTGGTAATTACTCGTTTAAAGATACTGCGAAACATACTTTAAACCTTCTTTACAACGCAGTTAAAATTTTCAGATGTCGATATTGATCTGAATATCTTGTTTGAGAACGAACAGGTACCCATGAGGGTTAAGGATAAAGGTATTGGTATTCCGGAGGATGAGCAGCAACATTTTTTTAAACGTTTTTTAGGGTAACAAATGCTGAGCAGATTCAAGGAATCGGTCTTGGGCCCAGTATCGTTGAACGATATTTGGCATTGTTGGGGGGAACTATCGAGTTAAGCAGTAAAATAAAAATGGATATGAAACCTGTAATAAAATATAAAATATTCGATCCTAAAAACTAACTATTATAAAATATGACAACATCAGCATATACCCTTTTCTTTAACAAAAACTCGAATGAAGATGTTGCCAAAATGAGTGGTAAGAATACCTCATTGGGCGAAATATGAAAACCTGAAAATATGAAAGCAATAGAAAAACATGGTATTATTTTGGGTCCTACAGAAAGAGAGTTCGAAAATAACGGCGTATTTAATCCGGGTATTTATCAAGAGGGAAATACTGTGCACATCTTATACAGGGCTGTACAAGATGGTAATTTATCAACCATCGGATACGCCAAAACAGATGGTCCTCTTACAATCGTAGAAAGACATGAACAGCCCTTGATTACCCGAGAACTTGATTATGAGAAACAAGGTGTGGAAGACGCCAGAGTTGTAAAACTTGACGATACCTATTATATAATCTACACAGCTTACGATGGTGTCAATACAATGGGTGCTCTAGCTACGTCTAAAGATCTGGTTCATTTTGAAAAGAGGGGTATTATTACACCTCAGGTCAATTACCAGGAATATGAAAATTTTGTGACCTGTTGTAACGCTAAAGGAATAAATCCAAAATACCATCATTATTATAGGTTTTTTGCAGAGATTGGTTTGGTAGCGGATGAGCTTAGGTTACTTCGGGACAAAGATGTAGTATTATTTCCAAGAAAAATCAACGGAAAATTTGCTATGCTACATCGAATCTGGCCTGGTATTCAAATCGTTTATTTTGACCACTGGAAAGACCTAACCAAATCATTTTGGGAAGATTATCTTAAAAACCTTACAGATTATATTGTACTCGATCCAAAAGGTATTTTTGAGGTAAATTATATCGGAGCTGGAGGACCACCTATTGAAACAGATGATGGCTGGTTATTGATCTATCATGGCGTTCAAGAAACCACAAAAGGTAGAACGTATCATGCCAAAGCAGCCCTATTGCACATAGATCAACCTGAAATTGAGATATCAAGATTGCTCCAGCCCTTATTTTCCCCTACTAAAGACTGGGAAAAACACGGTATCGTGGATAATGTTGTATTTCCAACCGGTCACGCTCTGTTTGGAGATGATCTATACATCTACTATGGTGCTGCAGACAAATATATAGGTGTTGCAAAAATGAGTTTAACCAAATTGCTACTTGAATTGAGAAAACAGTCTTAAAACTAAATGAAATGAAATTTTTAGAAAGAGGAATGAAAATGATTATTGTCAGCTCTTACCCTCCTAGGGAGTGCGGACTGGCCACATTTTCCAATGATATTGTAAATGCAGTTGCTCGAATGTTTGGAAATACATTGCCCATTGAAATATGTGCTTTGCAAAATAGCGAAACCCAATTTAAATATAGCAGTGAAGTAACACATATTCTATCGACTTCTCTTTTGCAAGAATATCGTCGAGTTGCAGAAAAAATTAATGAACGAAATGACATAGGACTTGTTTGTATTCAACATGAATTTGGCCTTTTTGGAGGAACCTATGGTGATTATATACTAGCATTCCTATTGGCATTAAACAAACCTGTGGTAACAGTTTTTCATTCCGTCCTGCCGAAACCAGATGAAAAAAGAAAAAAAATTGTTCAGGCAATAGCCAATCTCTCCAATAGAATAATAGTACTCACAAAAAAATCCCAGGAGGTTTTAATAAACCAATACGGTTATCAAAAGGCAAAAACGATCATAATCCCCCATGGCACTCATATCGTGCTTTGGGAACAAAAAGAAATATTAAAAGACAAATATCATTATTCTGGTAAGGTAGTGCTATGCACATTTGGTTTGATCAGCGAAAATAAAAGCATTGAAACCGTATTATACGCCTTACCCGAAATTGTTAGGAAACATCCTGAGGTCATCTATTTGGTGATTGGAAAAACACATCCGCAAATTATCAAAAAAGAGGGCGAAAAATATCGGAATATGTTAATGGAAACTGTACAGGAACTTCATTTGGAAAACAATGTCCTTTTTATCGATGAATATTTGGAATTAAAACAATTACTTGAATACTTAACGTTATCGGACATTTATTTATTTACGTCTAAAGATCCCAATCAGGCTGTTAGTGGCACTCTTGCCTATGCGATGAGCTGTGGATGTGCCGTTATTTCCAATCCCATACCCC
>JAGLKG010000308.1 GCA_023141835.1 Maribacter sp.
ATCATAAGAAGAAAAAAATAGGGCACAGCTTTGTAAATATTTCCGTTTACAACGTATTGGGAAGGAACAATCCCTATTCTGTGTTTTTTGTGAATGAAGAAGGGCGTATAAAGGCTTTCAAGACCTCTATATTCTCAATTCCCGTACCTACTATTACGTACAATTTTAAGTTTTAAGAATGCCATGGGAAGAATTGGATACAAATACATACTACCCTGTTTTCTTTTATTGTTGCAAACAAACTGTACAGAACCTTTTATAGTTGGGATTGTTGATTTTGAAAATTTTCTGGTTGTGGAAGGCACTATTACAACTGAAATGAAGCAGCAAGGCGTTAAATTATCAAGAACTATTTCCCTTGAAGATTTTGAGGAAAATGTGGAGGACAATGCAACGGTTACAGTGCAGGCCAGTGATGGTAATACGTTCAGTTTTTCTCAAGACAGCGCAACAGGGGTATATCTATCGAATGAAGAATTCCGGGCAATGCAAAATATTGGGTACATACTTAAAATAAGTGATGAGAATGGAAATAGCTATACCTCCAAGGAGGTTTTTGTTCCACCAGTCGTTGAAATAGATGAGGTATATACCGAACTTGTATCAGATGAAGAAAAGGAGGGCATTCAGGTCTTTGTCGATTCGGATAATGAAACGGGTGGTGCCAAACATTTCAGATACGAGTATGAAGAGACCTATCAGATTAAAGTCCCTACGCCTTCAAGTTTGAAATGGGAGATTCGAGATTATGATTTAAAATCTGGGCTTTACGAAATAGATCTCAGTTACAGAACACCAGAAATAGTTTGTTATTCTTCAAACAGGTCCAAGGGCATATTGCAGACCACAACATCTAATTTGGCAGAAAATAAGGTGCTTCATTTCCCAATACGATTTATTCTCAGTACAAATAGTGTCTTAAGGGAACGACATAGCATTTTGGCCAAACAGTATGTGCAAAGTCTGGAGGCACATACTTTTTATAAAACCGTAAAAGATCTTGGAATCAAGGGAAATGTTTTATCTCAAGGGCAACCAGGTTTCGTCCAAGGCAATTTGGTTTCTGTCAACGACCCGGACGAACGGGTCATGGGCTTTTTTGAGGCATCTTCCTTGACGACCAAAAGAATATATTTTAACTATAAAGATTTTGTATTTAAGTTCCCACCTTATTTTATCGAGTGTGACTCGATATACCAAATACCAAATAAGTTGTTAATAGAAAGGCTTCAAAACGAGAATTATCAAATCATTAATTGGGGGGAAGTGGGCCCTGTAAAGGAGTACATTATTGTTAATGAAAAGTGTACCGATTGCACCACTTTTTCATCTAAAACAAAACCAGACTTTTGGGAAGACGGGCCATGATTGGAATAACATACATATCGCGCTCAGGCACCTTTATTTTACGGTATAGTGTCTCGAAGATTTTAACACTTTATGTAAACCTATGACTTTAGGCTATGTACATATCAGGATAGTTAAGAAAAGGGTAAGAAGGATACTGCCCTGTTTTCTTTTTTTGGTGCAGACAAGCTGCACGGAATCTTTTCCAATCGAAACCATTGAATTTGAAAATATCCTGATAGTGGAGAGCACCCTTACCGATGAGATGAAACGGCAGGAGGTTAGATTGTCCAGGACGATTGGACTGGAAGAGTTTGGACCAGACATAGTAGACAATGCCGAGGTGAGGATTGAGGATAGCGATGGCACTGTTTTCACTTTCTCGCACGATGCTGAAACACAGACCTATCTTTCGGATATCGAGTTCCAGGCAGAGCAGAATACACAGTATACCTTAAAGATCAGGACTTCGGATGGCCGTGGTTATGCGTCCAAGGTTGTTGAGACCCCTCCAAAGGCACCGATAGAAAGGGTCTATGCGGAGTTTGTCTCCGAGGCGGGAAAAGAGGGAGTTCAGGTCTTTATCGATTCCGATGATGCAATGGGTGGTGCAAAAAATTTTAGATATGAGTATGAAGAGACCTATAAGGTGCAACTTCCTGCCAATGCTAAGTTTGATTGGGAAATTGTAAATTACAGTGATTTTACCCAGACTGGTACATTAGTACTTACCCCTAGGGACTGGACGGACGAGGAGTTCTGTTATCCTACCAACGGTTCCAAGGGAATCATCCAAACTTCTACGAGCGAACTTGATGAGAACAGGGTAGTGCGTTTCCCGATACGGTTCATTGACAAGGTCGATCCTGTCCTTAGGAGACGTTACAGTATTTTGGTAAAACAATACGTTCAAAGTCCAGAGGCGCAGATCTTTTATCAAGTCCTAAAGGATCTGGGAAGTGTGGAGAGTTTATTGGCCCAAGGCCAGCCCGGCTATGTACAGGGCAATATCGTTTCGGATACCGATGCCGATGAAAAGGTGCTGGGCTATTTTGGGGCCTCCTCGGTATCATCACAAAGAATCTACTTCGACCATAAAGATTTTGGATTGGATCTACCACCGTATTTTGTGGAGTGCGATTGGCTCATTTCTAATGAGATTCGTTTTCATGAATTAAAAAGATTACTTGAATTCGAGAACTATCAGATTATTTTTACTCATGATATCGTGCAAGGACCTCATTTACTTACTCAATCCGAGTGCTCGAATTGTACTACTTATACAACTCATATAAAACCGGACTTTTGGGAAGACGGGCCATGATTGGAAAACCGTACATATCGCACTTTGGTTTAAGATTCCTTGAAGATCTTAAACCTGTATGGAACACTAAGACTTTAGGTTATTCACATATTGAAAGTATTAAGAGAAGGATGAAGAACATACTGCCCTGTTTTCTTTTATTGTTGCAGATAAGCTGTACGGAGCCCTTTTTGATCAAAACCATTGATTTTGATAGCGTCCTGATCGTAGAAAGCACCCTTACCGATGAGATGAAACGGCAGGAGGTTAGATTGTCCAGAACGATTGGATTGGAAGATTTTGGACAGGAGATTGTCGACAATGCAGAAGTGAGGATTGAGGATAGTAATGGCAATGTATTCACCTTTGCACAGGATGCCGAAACGCAGACCTATCTTTCGGATATCGAGTTCCAAGCTGAGCCAAGTGCCTTGTATACCTTGAAGGTCAATACCCCAGATGGTCGTGGGTATACATCCAAGGCTGTTGAGGTTCCTCCGAGGTCTCCAATAAAACAAGTCTACTCGGAGTTTGTTTCCGAGGTGGGAAAAGAGGGTATTCAAGTTTTTGTCGACTCCGATAATACCATGGGTGCCGCTGAGTACTTTAGATACGAGTATGAAGAGACCTATAAGGTCAAGCTCCCTGCAAACGCAAAATTTGATTGGGAAATTGTGAACGTAAACAATTTTTCCGGAAGTTATCAGATAGAGATTACCCCAAGGGAATGGACGGACAAACAGTTTTGTTATCCCACCATCAGTTCCAAGGGGGTCATCCAAACCTCCACGGATGGCCTGGCAGAAAACAGTATAGTCGGTTTCCCGGTACGGTTTATCGATAAGAATAATCCCGTTCTCAGGGAACGTTATAGTATTTTGGTAAAGCAATACATTCAAAGTCTAGAGGCCCACACCTTTTATCAAATCCTTAAGGATTTGGGCAGTGGAGGGGACTTGCTGTCCCAAGGCCAACCCGGTCATGTTCCTGGCAATATCGTTTCCAATACCGAGCCTGATGAAAAGGTGCTGGGCTATTTCGAGGCCTCCTCGGTATCCTCCCAAAGGATCTATTTTAATCATACCGATTTTGGGTTGGAACTGCCGCCGTATTTTGTAGAATGCGAGCGGCTGATTTCTAGAGAAATTGGCCGTGAACTTTTTAGAAGGAAGCTTGAATTCGAGAACTATCAGATCTATGCTTTCGACGATGATAACGGGCCAATTTACTATATTGTCCAATCGGAATGTAGTGAATGTGCTACGTTTTCAACACATATAAAACCTGATTATTGGGAAGACGGGCCATGATTGGAATAACAAATATATCGCGCTCAGGCATCTCTGTTTTAAGGTATGGTTATGGTGCCTCGAAGATTTTAACACGCTAAGGAACCCTATGACTTTAGGTTATGTACATATCATGATTAGTAAGAAAAGGGTAAGAAACATACTGCCCTGTTTTCTTTTTCTGGCATTGGCTGCTTGCACCGAACCATTCCCGATTGCGACTATTAAGTTTGAGGATATTTTGGTGGTGGAAAGTACGATTACCAACGAATTAAAACGACAAGTGGTAAAATTGTCCAGAACGATAGACCTAACAGACTTAGATCAGGCCATTATAGATAACGCAAATGTAAAGGTAGAAGGCAGTGATGGTAGCGTATTCGATTTCTCTCAGGACACAGAAACGCGACACTATATATCAAATTTGGAGTTTCAAGCAATGCCCGATATTGCCTATACTTTAAAGATAAATACACCAAACAGCCAAAGTTATTCGTCTACGGCAGTGTCCTTGACCCCTGTCGTAGAAATTGATCGTGTTTACCCCGAGCTGAGATCTGAGAATGGGAAAGAGGGCGTTCAAGTCATGGTAGATGCGGACAATATCAATGGTATGGGTCAATATTTCAGATATGAATATGAGGAAACCTACGAGATTTTATTGCCCAATACCTCAGGTGTTAGTTGGAGTATTTTTAATGTTAACGATTTTACAAGGTCATTTGAGATAGTACTGGGTCCCAAAAGAATCGATGAGAAGTGTTATTCCACAATCGAATCCGAGGGCATTGTTCAGACCTCTACAAGTAATTTGGGTGAGAATGGAGTATTCCGTTTCCCGCTTCGGTTCATTGCAAAAATGAATCCTATTATAAAAGAGCAATACAGCATTTTGGTCAAGCAATATGTACAGAGCCAAGAGGCTTACACGTTTTACCAGATTCTGGAAGGCCTTGGCAATGTTGAAGGCCATTTGTCACAGGGACAGCCGGGCTTTGTTAGCGGTAATATTAACTCGGAGACGGATTCGGAAGAAAAGGTGTTGGGGTTCTTCGAAGCTTCCTCGGTGTCGTCACAAAGATTTTTTTTTAATTATACCGATTTTGGATTTGATCTACCTCCGTATTTTGTGGAATGCGACGTGATCGTTATCATAGGAAGGACTGAGCTCCTTAAAAGAAAACTAGAGTTTGAAAATTATCAAATCTTTTTCTTTGAAATGAAGATCGTAAATGGACCCGTACGCGTACCAATATATCATATAGCACAATCAGAATGTACAGAATGTGCTTCTTTTTCAACACATATAAAACCCGCCTTTTGGGAGGACTAGCCTATGAAACGTAAAAATTTGCTCTTCGTATTACTTTGTATCAATTTTGTTGCAAAAGGTCAGAT
>JAGLKG010000309.1 GCA_023141835.1 Maribacter sp.
TTAATATGTACCTCACCTTAGAATAAACCCATTTTTCATTGGGTCTTTAGGGTCCATACAAAAAGTATGCATCCCAGTAATATGGGCTGTACCTTCAACTTGGGGAATCACGGCTTTAAAAGGGCCATAATCCACTTCTGAATCTACTGACCCCTTGAACACGGAACCTGTGATACTCTCTATGGTCATGGTTTCCCCAAAATCAATCTCTTTTCTAGCCTTATGAATCGCCATTCTTCCTGAAACTCCGGAACCTGTTGGGCATCGGTCTACCTCGCCTTCGGCAAAAATGCAAACATTTCGGCTGTCCGCCCCTGAATCTTGCTTTTGGCTATCTATAAAAATAGTTCCGTAAAGAAAACTTAGATCATCTTCAAAAGGGTGTGAGATTTCTTTATCCAATGCTATGACTGCCTGCTTAATACCCATACCCTTAGCTATCAATTCCCGATACGATTCTGAACTTAAGTCAAAATCAAAATTGTTCTTGGCCATATCAACATAAGCGTAAAATGCCCCTCCATAAGCAAGGTCATAAATCACCGCTCCCAAACCATCTATTTGCACAATCCGATCAAGACCAACTACAAAACTAGGGACACACTGAAAACGAACTCCTGTGATTTTTCCATTTTTTACATGGGTGAAGGAGGTTATTCTACCACAGGGGGCGTCAATTTTAAGGATATTATCGCCCTCCTTTACTTTAATCCAGTTCATTTCGGCCGCCAAGGTCGAAATAGCTATAATCGCATGACCACACATTGTTGAATACCCTTCATTATGTAAAAAAAGAATTCCAAAATCACCTTCATCATCATTGGGAGGCACTAAAATACACCCATACATATCGGCATGACCTCTAGGTTCAAACATCAACGCTGTGCGCAAATGGTCAAAATTCTCCCTGCAATAACGTCTATATTCCAAAACAGAATTTCCTTTAAGTTCAGGAAAGCCATCAATAATTACCCGTAGGGGTTCTCCCCCTGTATGCATATCAATGGTCTTGATCTGTAACCAATCTTTGTTCGGTTCAAAATGGGTCTTCTCCGATATATTTTGATATGTTTTAGCCACTGGTATATTTGTTATAGTAATAGGTTGCGGCCACTAAATCCTCCAATGCATGGCCTACTGATTTAAATACTGTGATTTGATTCTGGTTGGTTCTACCTGTATGACCCCCAGAGCAGAGTCCGAATAAATCGCTCTTTATATCTTCTTTCGTTAATATTCCCTTTTGTAATGGAATTACAATATCCCCACTTTCTTTAAGCCCCCCCTGCATGGTGTCAACAAAAACCAAAGCCCTTGAAATGGCTTCATCATCTGCTTCCCGCATATCCTTTTTATAAGCTCCAACCAAATCTATATGCTGACCAGGCTTTAGCTGTTTACCTAAAATCAACGGCTCTTTGGACAAGGTAGCACAGGAAATTATATCGACCTCTTTAATTTTTTCTTCAATTGTCTCAACCGCTTTTATTTCAAAATCCTCAGCTTTAAGTGCATTGCAAATGTCTTTGGCCTTATCAAAATTCCTACCCCATACATACACGGTTTTAATAGGTCGTACGCCTGCATGCGCCTTAATTAAATTACTCGCAAGGGCCCCTGTGCCTACCATTAACAGAGAAGAGGCATTTTTTCGAGACAGGAATGAAGATGCAAGAGCAGAGGCCGCGGCCGTACGTTTAGCGGTTAGACCTTTTGCCTGAACAATGGCCTTGACGCTACCATTAAAGGTGTTCATCAAAATATAAACCCCTTGAATTGAGGGCAGTTCAAACCGACTATTTTCAGGACTCACGGTTACAATTTTCACTCCCGCTTCCTTACCGGTATTCCAGGCGGGCATCAATAGTAATGTAGAATCCAATCCTACTTGTGGATTGGGAAAATCGTGGTGATGTCGCATAGGCACTATAATATCCCTTGAAGCAAAACCATCCTTTAATTTTGAAATAAGTTCAGGAAAACTAGTGTTTCCATTGATAAACGTGTCATCTATTTGAACTAAATCATGCATGCACCAAAAATATACAAATATTAAAGAGTGACAAGCCAATCAATTTTTTGAATCCAATTATCACAACATGAGAAATTACCAACTCAAAAACAATGTGCGCATTCAGAAATAGGATTCATCGACGCTCTATCAATTTTGCATTATAGAGGATTAAATGGTTGTTCAACGAATTAAAGGCGCATTGCATCGAAAGATCTTCTTCATTTGTAATTGAACGATGAAATGAGGGGCGTATTGAAAAAACTAAAAGACACACCATTTTACCATAGGGCAATCCAAGAAATCAACTACAGTTTTGGAAATTTTTATTTGTTTGACACTTTTGTGATTGGTGAGATAAATGAAAATATTCTCTTTACTTGGAAAGATCACGGTCAAATCCTTATGGCAGAATTGTCAAATCTGTATGACAATAATGGCGAGGATATTATTTATATTTCCAATAGAGTACATGACTATTCCCTTATCCCAATGAATTGGACAAAATTCCACCAAAACGATTATAAATTAAAGGCTTATGGCATTATTAGCTACACTAAAACTGGCTTCTACAATGCCATGATTGAACGGATGTTTGTGAAGACAAAAGTGAGATGGTTCAATTCGTTGGAAGGTGCCATTTCATGGGTTGATGAATTCTCCGATTCAAATATTTTGGTTCCTAGAAATTAGGCCTGCATTGCACCCTACCATAGTTAGAACAAAGTGCCAACTTTTTTAATCTTAGCCATCGATAATAGTATGCAGGGTATATTGCTTTCCACGAAAGGCAGTAAAATTGCCAAAAGTTGCAATTCATCGAAAAAAAAAGCAATTTAGAAGTTAAAACACTACATTTCAACATTATTATGCCAGTTGAATATCCCCGGTTCAACAGAAGAACATGAGAAATCCCCACGCTTCTCTTCCTACTTAAATTTATAAGTTTGCCTACTTACAATTAGAACATTGTATGAAGATGAAATTGCGGAATGTGTTCCTGGCATTAGGTGTATGTGTTTTGGCTTCTTGTTCCAAGGAGTCAGTAGAAAATACAACTATTGTTGAGGCCAAGAATGCCATTGAGGTTGAGAATGAGCTTTTGGACGTTGTGAACGATCACAGGGTTTCTCTAGGCTACAATACTTTGGAATTTAGTTCTGTTGCCTATGACTATGCAAACAAGCACAATGACTATATGATCTCTAAAGGAAGTTTAAGTCATGATGATTTTAGTTCGCGTGCATCAAATATTGCTTCTGAGGTTGATGCCGAATCTGTGGCGGAAAATGTGGCCAAGGATTATGACTCGGCTATTGAGACCTTTGAAAATTGGCTAGCTAGCTCAAATCACAAAAAGACTATGGAAGGTGACTTTACCCATACAGCAGTAAGTGTAAAAAAGAATACTACGGGGGCTTACTATTTTACCCAACTGTTCTTTAAGAAATAGGCTTCATTCTATTCTAAACTTGATTTTATCGGTACAATTAACCTTCTGTCGAAGGCGGGTCCTCTTTTTTAACGGTGAAATAATATATAACATCGATAAACAATCAAAATATATACATAAGGTCATTTTTCATCGATAAAAACCATAGTGTTTTTCATCGATTACGTATTATATACCAATATGTTACAAATAAACGATTAAATAGAAGGGTACGTGGAGAAATTGAGGTTGTGTTTGGTTTCAAAACTACATTTGAGCTATTAGATAATAAAAACACCCCCAATACTATGACTCTAAGATGCCTTATATTATGCTTAAGCTTGATAGCATTTTCCTGTTCCAAGGAGGAGCTTTTGGAGAATGATTCCGGATTAAATAAAAGTTTGACAGCAACAGAGCAGGAAAACAAATTATTCAACTTGTTAAATGAGCATCGTCTAAGTCTAAATCTGAGCTCCCTAACATTTGACAACTTATCATATTCATTTGCAAGTGAACATTCAGAATATATGATTTCACAGGGCGTAACAAGTCATGTTAAATTTAATGAACGTGCAGCGGAAATATCAGCCGAAACAGGAGCGGAATTTGTTGCTGAAAATGTTGCAAATGATTATTTTACAATAGAAGATGCAATGAAAGCTTGGTTGGAAAGTCCTGGACATAAAGAAAATATTGAAGGTGACTATTCCCATTCCGCTATCAGCGTCAAGAAAGATCCAAACGGAAATCTTTATTTCACACAAATCTTTTACAGATAGGGGATTGGTTCAATGATATTCATTTTTGAAAATGGTGGATACTAAACTATCCGCCATTTTTTATGCTTCAATATTATGAACGTAACATTGCTTTTTTTAACTTTCAAAAAAACTAGCACATGTCCATAAGCGCTCCCTTTAATCTTAATCAATGGATCGAGGAAAACCGTGATTTATTGAAACCCCCGGTTGGCAACAAGAATCTATACAAAGAATCTGGGGATTATATCGTTATGATAGTGGCGGGCCCAAATGCCAGAAAGGACTATCATTATAATGAGACTGAGGAACTTTTCTATCAACTGGAAGGTAATATCGAAGTTCACATTCAGGAAGATGGCAAAAAAAAAACCATGAAATTAGGACCTGGGGATATGTATTTGCACCCCGCAAAAATACCTCATTCCCCAGTTCGACATGAAGGTTCGATAGGCCTTGTCATTGAGCGGAAAAGGGCAGACTTGAAGGGTGATGATGGACTACTTTGGTTCTGCGATAATTGTAACCATAGGCTCTATGAAGTTTATTTTACATTAAACGATATCGAAAAGGACTTTTTAGGACATTTCAAGCATTTTTATGGGTCCAAGGAATTAAGGACCTGTGACAAGTGTGGTACTGAAATGCCAGTTGACGAACGTTTCACCTCTGATGACTAATAGATGGATGTAGCGATAAACATCTTGGTGGCACTGGTCGCCTTCTTGCATCTTTATTTTCTTTGGTTGGAAATGTTCGCATGGACAACCAAAGGGAGAAAAGTTTTTAAGAAATTTCCTCCAGAATTGTTTGAACCAACCAAACCCTTGGCCGCCAATCAAGGACTTTATAATGGTTTCTTAGCTGCAGGACTCCTCTGGACCTTTTTTATAGACAACACGCATTGGAAAACAAATGTTGCATTGTTTTTCCTTGGCTGTATTGCCATTGCTGGCATTTATGGTGCCTTGACCGTCGAAAGGAAAATTTTCTTCATACAAGCACTACCCGCTCTATTGGCAATACTCCTTATTTTACTATGAAAGCCAAGCTATTTTTGTCTTTTTGTGTTGTGGCCATATTGGCAACGACTGGTTGTGAAACTAAAAAAAAGATGCCCAACGTCCTATTCATAGCGGTAGATGATCTACGCCCAGAACTAGGTTCCTATGGCAATAAAATAGCGCATACCCCTTATATGGATAACTTGGCATCGGAAGGTCTGCTTTTTAAGAACCATTTTGTACAAGTCCCTACATGTGGGGCCTCCCGATATGGTCTTTTGACCGGAATGCGGCCAAAAACACCGAAACATCTGTCAAATAAAGCCATAGAGTATGAAATATCAGATAAAGCCGAAAATTCGATACCGGAGACCTTTATACATCAACTGCGAAGAAATGGCTATTACACCGTTGGAATTGGGAAAATTAGTCATTCGGCAGACGGACTGGTATATGGTTACACCGAAGAACCTTCTGACAAAAGGGAACTTCCCAATAGCTGGGATGAATTGGTTTTTGATAGTGGAAAATGGGGTACAGGATGGAACTCCTTTTTTGGGTATTCCAATGGAGAGAACCGTCAGAGTCTAAAAAAAATGGTGAAACCCTACGAAGCAGGCAATGTCAACGATGACGGATATGTTGATGGATTGACTGCCAATCTAACCATCTCCAAACTTCGTGAACTAAAAAAAAGGAGCGAACCTTTTTTTCTTGGGGTAGGTTTTTTTAAACCACATTTACCATTCAATGCTCCAAAAAAATATTGGGATTTGTATGATAGAAATGAAATACCACTATCCACCAATCCAACTATTCCTGAAAATATCAACTTAAAAAGCCTGCATGACAGTGGGGAATTTAATCAATACAAGCTTACCGATGAATCAGCCGGTCTTTCACATACCTTATCCGATGCGTATTCCAAAAAATTAAGACACTCATATTTGGCAGCTGTCAGTTACATAGATGCCCAGATAGGTAAGGTTTTAGATGAGCTTCATTCACTTGGATTAGATGAAAACACTATTGTTGTGGTATGGGGGGATCACGGGTGGCACCTAGGTGACCAACGTGTTTGGGGCAAGCATACCATATTCGAAAAAGCCCTGAAAAGTGTTCTTATTATTAAGGCTCCAAAACTGGGTTTGACCCATAAAGTTATTAATTCGGTTGTTGAAACTGTGGATATTTATCCCAGTCTATTGCAGCTTTGCAATGTAGATCTACCCTATAAAACAGATGGCGAAAGCTTCATAGATCAAATAAGAAATCCAAATACACAAAATAACACTGTAGCCTATAGCTACTTTAGAAATGGGATATCATTAAGAACCGACAGCTATCGCTTGACCAAATATTTTAGAAAAGAAGAACCTTCCATAGAATTATATGACCATGCAAGTGACCCTGACGAAACAAGGAACATTGCCCGATCAAGGCCAGATATTGTACAAGAACTAATGCCCTTGTTAGACGAAGGAGATACAGGGCTCTATGCCACTCAAGGTAATCAGGACTCCAAATAAGCTTATTCAAAAACCACTTCGGTCGAAACATTTTTTATTTGTAGATTTGTCAAAATAATAACAATACGATTCAAAATAGTTATAAAATGACAAATATCGCTGCGGAATTCGGCATCAATGATGCACTCAAAAAATTGGGAATACAAGAGATCAATGATGGTACGTCCACAGGGGCCAAAAACTTCGGCTCAGGGGATATCATTGCTTCATACTCACCCGTTGATGGTGCGTTAATTGGTAAGGTGAAATGCACAACAAATGTGGACTATGAAAAAGTGATGGATACGGCAACAAGTGCATTTAAGATCTGGCGCGAAAAACCAGCCCCACTTCGGGGAGAAATTGTCCGTCAATTTGGCGAAAAGCTCCGTGAGCTTAAAGAACCCCTTGGGAAATTGGTTTCCTATGAAATGGGAAAAAGCTATCAAGAAGGGTTGGGCGAAGTACAGGAAATGATTGATATCTGCGATTTTGCTGTTGGACTTTCAAGACAACTACACGGATTGACCATGCATTCAGAACGTCCTGGACATCGCATGTACGAGCAGTATCATCCCCTTGGTATTGTTGGGATAATTTCTGCATTTAATTTTCCCGTGGCAGTTTGGGCATGGAATACGGCCTTGGCATGGATCTGCGGTGATGTATGCGTTTGGAAACCGTCCGAAAAAACGCCTTTATGTGGTGTGGCCTGCCAAAATATTGCAGCAGAGGTTTTCAAGGCAAACCATTTACCCGAAGGTATTTCCTGTTTGATCAATGGTGATTATAAGGTTGGTGAAATGATGACCCAAGACACACGTTTCCCCTTGATTTCAGCAACTGGCTCCATAAGAATGGGTAAAATAGTCGCCCAGACCGTTGCTGCACGTCTGGGAAAATCATTACTTGAATTAGGGGGGAACAATGCCATCATCGTGACTTCCGATGCCGATATTAAAATGACCGTAATAGGAGCCGTTTTTGGTGCTGTGGGAACAGCAGGACAACGTTGTACCTCGACCAGAAGATTGATTATTCACGAATCGATATATGATAAAGTAAAAGATGCGGTGGTGAGTGCTTATAACCAATTGCAAATCGGAAATCCTTTAGATGAAAATAATCATGTGGGACCATTAATTGATACCGATGCGGTAAAAATGTATGAAGGTGCTTTAAAAAAAGTAGTTGATGAAGGTGGAAAATTAATAGTTGAAGGTGGAGTCCTGGAAGGCGAAGGTTACGAAAGTGGTTGTTACGTTAAGCCTGCCATAGCAGAAGCCCAAAACAGTTTTGAAATTGTACAACATGAAACATTTGCACCGGTTTTATATCTTTTAAAGTACTCTGGAAATATTGAAAATGCCATTGCCCTTCAAAATGGGGTTGT
>JAGLKG010000031.1 GCA_023141835.1 Maribacter sp.
AGGACCATTGCAATACACCGGGCCAAGCCTATTAGAATGAGTACGACCATATACTCAGGATAATCCCTTAAAAACGAAATAGCTAGGGCGAACATTAAAATGGGACCAACAATCCAATTTAGAATCAATGAAATAGATAGGATTCTTGTATTCTTGAAAACTTTTGGAAGTAAGGCGTAATTTACCTTGGCCAAAGGAGGATACATCATTAAAATCAGCCCTATGGCTATGGGGATGTTGGTTGTTCCTGTACTAAAAGAGTCTATGATTTTTGGGATTTCCGGGGTTAAATATCCAATACTTACCCCAAGGATCATTGCAATGAAAATCCATAATGTTAGGTAACTGTCTAGAAAGCCAAGTTTTTTGGTAGAAGTCATTATTTCGATTGTATTTGGGAAAAAACATAAAATAGTTCGGAAGCTATCTGTAGGCTCCGTTCCTTATATTTTTCATTTTGTTGGGGGGTATTGTCGAATAGCTTTGGGTCTTCAAATGGTATTGGAATACGTTTTTCAGCCCCTGGAATAAAAGGACAATCATTGTCGGCTTGTGAGCAGGTCATAATTGCTGCAAACTCGGATTGTGGGTTAAAGGGATTGTCGAATTTTTTAGAAAAACCAACTACAGGAGATTCATTTTCTGCATATTTAATGCTGAATATAGGATTATTCCCTTCTGAAATCACTTGAATTTGAAAGCCATATTTTTTTAATGTTCCGGCCACAACAGGAAAAAGGGCGGTGGCCTCGGTTCCGCCGGAATAGCAAAAAACATTCTTTACATTGAAATACGATGCCATTGTTTGTGCCCAGACTTGTGCTAAATGACTTCTTCTCGAGTTGTGCGTACAAATAAAGTTTAGTCTAATGTCTTTCCTATCATTCACTTTTTTCTGGATGAAATCGATTAGCGGCTTTAATGCCGTTTTACGACCAACCGAAATATCATTACTATTCATGGATGAAATTACATCCTCGATTGCATTAAAAAGGGTATGATTTGCTATTGTCATTTATTCATTTTTTGCAATGTACTGATCAATGGGTTCTATTTTTGTGGTAATCTTATATGGTTTAACCGTCTTAATCCAAAAATTCAAGCATTAATTTACCTAAATAATTGAGGGAGTAGATCTATCATATCCTTTCTCCATACATCCCAATCATGCCCCCCATTACTGATAACATATTCATGTTTTATATCATTTTCCAATAACCATTTGTGAACTTTGTTACTTTGCTTAAACCCCCAGGTATCTTTTTTCCCGATATTCAATTGGAAGAGTGGTAACTTATTTATTTGTTGAATGTTTTCAGTGCCAAAGGGTGGAACATTTAGGCTTGTAGACAGGCCTATGACCCAACCAAATTCATTCACATTCCTCACCCCCAATAAAATGGCTTGAATACCACCCATGGAAGATCCACTAATGGCCATAGACCGTTTGTCCCATTTTATTTTATAGCGATCTTTCAAAAATGGAAACAGGTCATTGTGAAGGTCCTTGTCCAGGACATCGATGTTTTTTTCCATCCAGGCATTTCCGTCCACTTGACCACTAAAAAATTTGTAATATTCGGCTTCTAACGGGTCTGCATTGGGCATGACAATAATAGGTGCGATTATTTTGTTTTGGGAAATTAAATTATCGACAATTAAATTGATTTTTCCGAAGTCTGACCAAAAAGAAACTTTTTCACCAAAACCATGAAGTAGAAAAAGCACAGGGTACTCTTTGTCATTGAGAGGGTCATAATTGGGCGGTGTATAAACCCTGACAAGGTTTGAGCTTCCTGTAGTGCTTGAATTATATATGTGATTGTGTAGGGTTCCGTGGGGTACATCCATCACTTCATGTAGCAGCGCTGGGGTTCCTGGAATAATCAATTCACTTTTTCCATCTAACCACGGATATGGATATTGATTTTTAGTATCCATTATTTTGGTTCCATCGACATCGAACTGATAATGGTAAATTTCTGGAGGTAATGGACCTATTGTCATAGACCAAAGTCCATTTTCCGCCTTGGTTAGCGTAACCTCTTCGGATTGCATAGAACCCAATAACGTGACCTTATCCGCTTTTGGCGCATACAGATTAAATTCAACGGTCCGGTCTAAATTTACTATTGGTGAAGTGTAAACTGGAATAGGCGACTCCTGAGCAGGTAATATTGTGGACAATGTTAAACAAAGTAGGATTAGCACCCAATTTCCAAATCTTCTCCTATTCATATTGTTCATTTTTGCTTTGTTTCAAAAATAGAAGGTATAGTAACATGTGAATATTTTCAGCTTGTGAAAATGATTATGGAAAGTTTCCTAGAAACCCAGCCTAATATTTTCCAATCCTAATAATATATTAATTGGGACTCTTGCGGAATATGCTCACACCGAAAAGGGGTTTAATCATATTAATTAAAATTATCGAAATACTTTAGCTCCTCTATCGATGTATGGTCTGTGTCCTATCAGGCCCCACGGAAACAATTTTGATAGGCACCTCAAGCTCCTTCTCCAAAAAGTCAATATAAGTGTTCAAAGCTTGTGGCAATTCTTCCGCTTTGTTCATTTTGGTAAGATCCTGTGCCCAACCTTTCATTTCGGTATATATAGGTGTTACGTTCTCCGCCTCAATATTGTAAGGTAAATGCGAAATAGTCTCTCCTTTGTAATTATAGGCAGTACAGACCTTTATTTTCTTAAATCCGCTTAGAACGTCTCCCTTCATCATCATCAATTCTGTAACACCATTTATTTGAACGGCATACTTTAGGGCAACAAGGTCTAACCAACCACAACGTCTAGGCCTACCTGTAGTAGCACCAAATTCATTACCCACACGGCCCATAGTTTCCCCATCGGTATCAAAAAGTTCGGTTGGGAAAGGGCCACTGCCCACGCGGGTAGTATAGGCTTTGAAAATACCCTTTACATCGCCAATTTGGTTGGGCGCAACTCCTAATCCCGTACAGGCCCCAGCAGCGGTCGTATTACTTGATGTCACAAAGGGATAGGTGCCAAAATCAATATCCAGCAACGATCCTTGTGCACCTTCCGCCAATATTTTTTTTCCAGCTTTTTGGGCTTGGTATAAATACTCCTCACTATCTATGAACGTAAGCGCTTTCAAGGTTTTGAGGGAGTCGAAAAATTCAGTTTCCAATTCTTCTAGGTCATATTGAATGTCGACATTGTAAAACCCTATCATAGCCTCATGTTTGTTGGCTAGTGTACGATATTTTTCTTTCCAGGTATCCAACTCCAAATCACCTATTCGCATACCGTTTCTGCCCGTTTTATCCATATAGGTCGGGCCTATTCCCTTTAATGTAGAACCAATTTTGGCTTTGCCCTTGGCGGTTTCCGAAGCGGCATCCAATAGTCGATGGGTTGGCAAAATCAAATGTGCCTTTCTAGAGATAAAGAGTTTTGATTTTATATCAATGTCAAATTGGTCAAGGGCATCCAATTCCTTCTTAAAGATAACAGGGTCGATCACGACTCCATTTCCTACAATGTTCATGGCATTTTTATGGAAAATTCCCGAAGGGATGGTGTGTAAAACATGTTTGATGCCGTCAAACTCCAAGGTATGCCCTGCATTGGGACCTCCTTGAAAACGTGCTATAATATCATAGTTTTTTGTGAGTACGTCGACGATTTTTCCTTTTCCTTCGTCCCCCCACTGGAGTCCCAACAATAAATCTACTGCCATTGATAAGTTTGGTTAATTAGTTGTATTTTCTTTTTTGTTTTTGGTGCCGTAAAAGTACAGTGAATGGTTGTTGATCTTAATATCAAAAACTTCTTCGATTGTTTTTTTTATTGATTGTATTCGTGGATCACAGAACTCCATAACCTCACCGGTATCGGTCAAGATCACATGGTCGTGTTGGTGGTCAAAATACGATTTCTCATACTGCGCTTGATTTTTGCCAAATTGATGTTTGCGTACCAATTTACAATCCAATAAGAGTTCTATGGTGTTGTACAGTGTTGCCCTGCTTACCCTATAATTCTTGTTTTTCATGTTTATGTACAGTGACTCAATATCAAAATGATCATCACTTTCATAAATTTCCTGGAGAATTGCGTAGCGTTCGGGTGTTTTTCTATGCCCCTTTTCTTCCAAAAAGGTAGTAAATACGTTTTTTACGATTTCTTGGTTCTTGTTAGGAGCCATAACAACATTTACTGCATTGATGTGCAAATGTACAGTTAAATTTTAATTAAGTTTCTAAAGTCTTGTCACTTTATCAATACCATTGATTTGCTTTAGATTTTCTATCAATTTTTTAAGAATACTGTTGTTTTTTACAACTACCGTGATTTGTCCTTTAAAGGTGCCGCCATCTGTGCTAAAATTCAGATTGCGCATATTCACGTTCATATAGGTGGATATGACTCCTGTTATCTCGCTAATCAGTCCCAGATTATCAATTCCAGTAAGTTGAATGTCCGATTTAAACTCTTCTTGGGTAGAATCTATCCATTTGGCGCTGATAATACGGTAAGCGTAATTTGATTGGAGCGATATGGCGTTGGGGCAGTTTTTTTTGTGCACCTTAATGCCCTCATTTACACTCACAAAACCGAACACCTCGTCACCAGGAATTGGATTACAGCATTGAGAGAGCTTATAATCCAATTTTTCCTCTTCCTTGCCGAAGACGAGCATGTCATATTTCGATGTGATTTCCTCTTTGTCTATGCCTTCTGGGATAGGACTTCTTCGTATTTTATTCTTAAAGAAACTAATAAAGGCGTTATTGTATGAGGAGGCAAAATCCTTTATTTTTTGGTTGTCAATAGCACCCACACCCACCCTATAAAAAAGATCTAAGCTGGTTTTAAGCTTAAAGAAGATGACCATTTTGTTTATAGTATCCTCATTGAGGTTTATTTTTTGAGATTTCAGTTTTCTACGCAATACTTCCTTACCATCTTGTGCAATCGATTTCTTCTCTTCCCGTAAAGACGATTTGATCTTGGCCCTTGCCCTGGCCGTAGTGGCATAATCCAACCAGTTCTGGTTGGGTTTTGCTTGTTCGGATGTCATAATTTCAACCTGGTCACCACTGTTTAGTGTGGTGTTCAAGGGCACTAATTTACCGTTTACCTTTGCACCACGGGTATGCATGCCTACTTCGGTATGAATGTTAAAGGCAAAATCCAATGGAGTGGCACCTTTAGGCATCGATTTCAGTTCTCCTTTGGGAGTAAATACAAAAATCTCCTTGCTGTAGAGGTTCAGTTTAAATTCCTCCACAAAATCCACTGCACTGGTATTCGAACTTTCAAGGGCTTCTTGCAGGCGATTGAGCCATATTTCAATGCCCTGTTCTTTTTGTTCTCCGTGCTTGTATCTAAAATGGGCAGCATATCCCTTTTCTGCAATCTCATGCATACGCTCAGACCGTATTTGCACTTCGACCCATTTTCCTTTGGGTCCCATTACGGTTATGTGCAAAGCCTCGTAGCCTGTTGATTTGGGAGAGGATATCCAATCGCGGAGACGGACCGGGTTGGGGGTAAAGTGATCGGTGACAATCGAATAAATCTTCCAAGCTAGAAACTTTTCATTCTGCCGGTCAGATTTATACATGATTCGTATCGCGAATTTGTCATAGATCTGGTCAAAGACAACGTTTTGAACCTTCATTTTCTTTCGAATTGAGAAAATGGATTTCATACGTCCTTTGATATGGTAATTTAAACCCTCCTTATCCAAGGAATCTCGAATGACATTGGTAAAGTCATCAATATAAGCCTGTTGTTCTTCTTTGGACTCCTCTATTTTTCCTGAAATATCCTGGTATACTTCAGGCTCTGTGTATTTAAGGCTCAAATCCTCAAGCTCGGTCTTAATAGTATACAATCCAATTCTATGGGCCAAAGGAGCATAAATGTAAAGGGTTTCCGAAGCCATTTTCACCTGTTTATGCTCGGGCATTGAATCCAAAGTGAGCATATTGTGGTAACGGTCGGCAATCTTGATAATGATTACTCGAACATCGTCATGAAGGGTCAACAACATTTTACGGAAGTTTTCCGCTTGTTGCGAGATGTTCATGTCTTTTTTAAGATGGGCGATTTTTGTAAGTCCATCTACGATTCGGGCCACTGTCTCCCCAAACATACGTTCAATATCGTCTAAGGTGTATTCAGTATCCTCTACAACATCATGCAATAGAGCAGAGGCAATTGATACGCCATCGAGCCCAATCTCGGAGGCTACTATTTTTGCCACCGCTATGGGATGAAAAATATAAGCTTCCCCGGATTTTCTTCGCTGTTCTTTATGTGCATCAACCGCAATTTCAAAGGCAGAGCGTATCAATTTTTTATCATCATTCGACAAATTTTGATAGCTAATACGGAGCAATTCCTTGTATTGCTTTGCAATTTCCTTATTTTCTTTTTCTATAGCTGCTGGAGTCATTGTATGCATAAATTCTTTGGATTTGTCATTATGGTCCATAAAATCAAACCCACCTTTTCCAAATAACAACATTCCCGCCGTAAAGCGGGACTGGTTCAATTTTAATTACTTGGATATTCTTTTTTAAAATGTACCCCAAATATGGGTTTCATTAATAAAATTACCACAATCTTTGGTACTATACAACAAAAATCATGTCTTGGGATTGTATTTTGTCCGCATTGTGATTTCACCCTTTTGAGCCTATATTTTTACCTTTAGGTTTTTAATGCGTTCTATTAACGGTGGATGAGAGTAATGCATAAAAACGTAAGCAGGATGGGGGGTAAGATTGCTCAAGCTGTTTTTTGAAAGTTTTTTTAGTGAAGTAATCAAAGGCATGGCCGCAAAGGTGTTTTTTGCATAATCATCGGCCTGATATTCAAATTTTCGTGACAGATAATTCATGACCAACCCTGTGATTTCCGAAATGGGACTATAAAGGATGCCAAAACCGATCAAGGCTGCATGAAAACTAGTTTGTGAAACTCCTATGGCCATGGATACTTCTGGATTATTAATAAATAGGGATAAGATAAATAGCGTAAATCCTGTGAGTAAAATAGAGGAAACAATATTGAAAATGATGTGGTTGCGCTTATAGTGTCCCACTTCATGGGCCAAAACAGCAACGATTTCATCTTCCTCCAAATCATTTATCAGAGTATCAAAAAGGGTTACTCTTTTTTCCCCGCCAAAACCAGAAAAATAGGCATTCGCTTTGGTCGACCTTTTTGACCCATCAATGACAAATATGTTCTTAAGTTCAAAACCCACTTTTTGGGCATAGGCCTCAATCTTGCTTTTTAGGCTTCCCTCTTCCAAGGGTTTTTGTTTGTTGAACAAAGGCACAATTATTTTGCTGTAAAAGAGATTCATGAATAAAGTAAAAGCTGCCACAACCGCCCAAGCGTAGATCCAAAAGTTGGTTCCTGCCCATTCAAAAAACCAGATGATCAATGCTAGGATTCCTCCTCCAATAACAGACATCATTAACCATCCTTTGATTTTATCCATAAAAAAAGTGGCTTTGGTCGACTTGTTAAACCCAAAGTTCTCCTCAATGACAAAAGTCTTGTAATAGCTAAAAGGAGTTGTAACGATATCGCTTCCAATCATTATAATACCCATGAACAAAAGTGCTGTGAGGATAGGGTTGTCAGAAATGTTTCGAGCCATTCCATCGACCCATTCGAAGCCTCCAAAAAACAAAAAGACTAGGGTCAGTATCAGGGAAAAGGTAGAGGTTAGCAAACCAAAATTATAATTTGTTTTTTTATAGTCCTGGGACTTTTGGTATTCAGCGGCATCGAACACATCATTCAATTCTTCCGGAATGGGATCTGCATATCGTTTTGCATTTAAATGATCGAGGACCGTCTCGATCAAAAACTCAATAACTAAAATGGCAATGATGATATAAAATAATATAGTATGATTCATTATATTGATGAGGTTATAATCCCTATCACAGGGCCTTTACATAAAGTTTATTGAAATTTTCTTTGTCGTTTGGCTTCAAATATAAGTATTGCTGCCGATACTGAAACATTCATGGAATCTATTTCGCCTTCCATAGGAATAACAATGTTTTGGGTAGCGGCATTTAACCAATCTTTGGAAAGTCCAGTTGACTCTGTTCCTACTACAATTGCAGATGGTTCAGTGAAATCTATTTTGGTATATATTTCTGAGGCCGAAAGCTCGGCACAGTATATGTTTATGCGTTTTTCCTTTAGAAAGTTGATAATTTCAGACGTGGTTCCAACACCTATATTATTTGTAAAAATACAGCCCACGCTAGAACGAATGATATTTGGATTATAAAGATCGCCTTTAGGATTTGCAATACATACGGCATCCAAATTAGCAGCATCGGCGGTTCTGAGTAAAGCGCCTATATTTCCTGGTTTTTCGGGAGCCTCAGCTACAAGCATCAAAACTTTGCCGCTCTTTATATGCAAATCTTCCAATGCATGGGATTTGGATTTTGCAATTGCTAAAACACCTTCGGTAGATTCCCTATACGCTATTTTCTGATATACGGCATCTGAGACTTCTATCAATTCTGTCTGCTCCTTTGCACCATAAAAAAGACTGACGACTTCCTTCTCAGAAATAACATCTGGATTGAATAAAAGGGTTTCAATGGAATAACCGGAATTTGAGGCTAGTGAGAGCTCGCGTTGACCTTCAAGAATAAAAAGACCTGTTTTTTTTCTTTCACGGGACTTCTCCTTGAGAAGCATGACTTTCTTTACCAAAGAATTCTGTAAACTACTAATATGCTTAGATACATTCATTACTGCAAAAGTAAGGCAATAGCATTAAAATTTATCTGCCCGTTTATATTCGGTGGGTTTAACATAAAAAATGTTAAAAAAGGGTACATTAAAAATGGAAGGTGCTTTT
Organism: Maribacter sp.; assembly: GCA_023141835.1. GTDB lineage: Bacteria > Bacteroidota > Bacteroidia > Flavobacteriales > Flavobacteriaceae > Maribacter_A. The sequence goes on from JAGLKG010000031.1 coordinate 8,900, forward strand.
TTTTAATTAATTTAGGAGTTCATGTAATATACATGGTTCTTTTTTGATCTTTTTCCCAAGCGGGATATAATTCAATTAACTAACAAAATACTTGAAATAATGCCAACGTACAATTTAATGATCAACGGTAATTCCCAATCAGTTGAGGTTGCTTCGGACACACCTTTATTGTGGGTTTTACGGGACCATCTGGATATGGTTGGGACCAAATATGGCTGTGGAATAGGGCAGTGTGGTTCTTGTACCGTCCATGTTGATGGTACAGCAACAAGAAGTTGTCTTTTGCAAGTTTCCCAACTGGAAGGAAAAGCGATAAAGACCATAGAAGGGCTATCGGAAGATGGCTTACACCCTGTCCAAGAAGCTTGGAAAGAAGTGGATGTGCCCCAATGTGGTTACTGCCAAGCAGGACAGATTATGACGGCCTCTGCATTTTTGGAAAATAACCAAAATCCTACTGAGGACGATATCAAAAATGCCATGCAAGGAAACATCTGCAGATGTGCATCATACAAACGCATCGAGGAAGCTGTAAAGACCGCAGCGGAAAAAATGGGCTAATCAATCATAAAACAAAGAAAAATGTCAACCCTTATACCTTCAAATTTCAGCAGAAGGGCATTTCTTAGAACTTCTTCCATAGCGGGAGGGGGAATGCTCATAGGATTTAATCTGTTTACGGCCTGTAAGCCCAAAGCAGAAATGCCAATCGATATTTCACAGTTAAATTACAACGATTTTAATGCCTTTATCAAAATCTCCGATGATGGTATGGTTACAATATTTGCACCCAATCCAGAAATAGGTCAGGGTGTCAAGACTTCAATGCCCATGCTTATTGCAGAGGAACTTGATGTTCCTTGGGAGCATGTAAATGTGGTACAAGGCAAGTTGGATACCGAGAATTATACCCGTCAAATAGCAGGGGGTAGCCAGTCCATTAGATTTGGCTGGGAACCACTTCGACAAACAGGTGCTACGGCCCGGCAGATGTTGGTCAATGCAGCTGCGGTGCGTTGGGGTGTAGATGCTTCAGAATGTACGGCAAGTCAAGGGGTAATTACGAATGCTGCTGGCGAGACTTTGGGTTATGGTGACGTAGTTAAGGAAGCTGCTACATTGGAGGTTCCTGAAAATGTAGGATTAAAAGATCCCAAGGACTTTAAACTCATTGGTACAGATGCACAAAACGTTGATATTGATAAAATAATAAGCGGAAAACCTTTGTTCGGATTGGACTACAAGGCAGAAGGCATGGTTTACGCTTCCGTTTTACGACCTCCAGCATTTGGAAAAACCCTGGAGTCCTTTGATGCCACAGAGGCCAAAGCGATGCCAGGTGTTATCGATGTAATCCAAATAGGTGAAAAGGCAAATCATTTGTTAACCAATAAGGAACCGAATTGGACGGTGCAACTGGGCAAGAGTGATAAGGTGGTTGTTATAGCCAAAACAACTTGGGAGGCTATGAAAGCCAAAAATGCCATAAAAGCGGTTTGGAGTGATGCTTCACCTATGGAAAGTACAGAATTTCAAGATAGGCAATTGCTTGACTTATTGGATGGCAACAAGTTTAATACCATGAGGAAAGACGGTAATGTGAAGAAAGCATTTGCTGAAGCGGATGAAATCTTGGAGCGAACCTATGAGTCTCCTTTTTTACCACACAATTGTATGGAACCCATGAACTTCTATGCTAATATTACAGATGAAAAAATTCATTTGGTTGGACCAATCCAAACACCAGAACCCACAGCTGGGATGGTAGCTGCAATGTTAGATCGTGATGTTGCTGATATTGAGTTGGAAATGACCCGTATGGGTGGTGGTTTCGGTAGAAGGTTATATTGTGATTTTGTTTTGGAAGTGGCCGAAATTGCAAATGCCATCAGAAAACCTATAAAAATGGTTTCCTCACGTGAAGATGATATGACCACAGGTGTTTATCGTCCGGCAATCAAGTATCGAATAAAGGCTGGTATAAAAGATGGTAAGATTACAGGGTATCATTTGAAAGAGGCAGCGATTAATGATAATATGTACGGATTAATACCCAATTTCTTCCCAGCAGGAGCTTTGGAAAATTATCAGGTAGATGTAGCCAATTATAAAAGCAATATTACAACTGGGGCTTGGCGTGCACCCTTTACCAATTTTCTTTCATTTGCTGAGCAAAGCTTTTTGGATGAATTGGCAGAAGTATTAGATATTGACCCTGTGCAAATGCGTTTGGATCTTTTGCAAAAAGTAAAAGGTACAGAAGATGAGCGCATAGAATATTCTGCAGAACGTATGGAAGATGTAATCAATTTAGTGGTTGAAAAGTCAGGATTACGCAATCCAAAAGATGGTGTATACCAAGGTTTCTGTGCCTATTACTGTCACAATACCCACATAGCTGAGGTTGCGGATGTTGTATTGGAAAACAATCAACCTGTAGTCAAAAAAATTACGGTTGCTGTTGATTGTGGAGTAGTTGTAAATCCGCTTGGAGCTTTGAATCAGATTGAAGGAGGCGTCATTGATGGTGTAGGCCATTCCATGTATGGCAATTTAACTTTTGAGGACGGAAAACCCCAGAGCGATAATTATAACTCCTATCGATTAATTAGGATGAAAGAGGCGCCAAAGGTAGAGACTCATTTTGTCAAAAACACATTGAGCCCCACCGGGCTGGGTGAACCCACTTTGCCTCCTGCAGGTGCAGCGGTATCTATTGCAATAAACAAGGCAACAGGTAATCGGTTGTATAAGCAACCTTTCGCCGACAATATGAATAAAAAAGAATTGATTGGTTAATATTTTATGGTAGTTTTTCTTTTTGGTATAGCAAAGGATATTGTGGGTACATCCGAGTTGGATTTGTTCGCTTTGGAACAGAAACCGAACTCGGTTGGTGAATTAATTCGTTATATGAATGATTCTTATCCAGAATTTAGTAAGTTGTCATCTTTAGCGGTGGCAGTTAACGGCGAATATGCATCCAATGTGGCTCTATTGAGTAGCCATGACGAAATCGCCTTGATTCCACCAGTAAGCGGAGGCTAATGCAGAAAATTAGTATCGAAATTGTAGATATAATCGATACCTCTGTGGTATATGATGAACTGTCAGATGCCGCAAGTGGAGGAATTTGTGTGTTTTTAGGTACCGTTAGGGAGTTTACGAATAATGAAACTGTTGTATCTTTGGAGTTTGAATCTTATAAAATGATGGCTTTAAAGGAGATGGA
>JAGLKG010000310.1 GCA_023141835.1 Maribacter sp.
CGCCCAAGGAATTAAGTTTTAGATATTGTTTTGGCGAGAGATAACCAAGGGCCTTATGGGGTCTGTCGTGATTATAATCGTCCATCCATATTTGTGTCTGTTCCCTTACCTGGTCGATGTCCTCGAAGATGAACCTGTTTAGCGTACCGCGCCTGAAACTTCCGTTAAAACGCTCCACGAAGGCATTTTGGGTGGGTTTGCCCGGTTGTATATACTTGAACTCGATATCGTGCATCTTGCTCCATGTTGCCGTTAGGTTGGCTATGAACTCCGGTCCGTTGTCCATGCGTATCCTCTTGGGCTTTTCCCTTCGGTTCAGTAAATGGTTGAGCACCCATACCACCCGGTTGCTGGTCAAGGAGAAGTCCACTTCGATATGCAGGGCCTCCCTGTTGTAATCGTCCATGATGTTCAGTGCCCTGAACCGTCGTTTGTTCTCCAGTACATCGGTCACAAAGTCCATACTCCATGTATGGTCGGGTACCGTGGGCACCTCCAACGGTTCCTTTACCCTTGCCGGCAAACGTTTCTTTACCTTACGCCTTAAGGAAAGCCCCAAGGCCTTATAGACGCGATACATTCTTTTATGGTTCCAAGGTTTGCCCTCCGCCCTAAGACGATGGTAGGCCATCCAAAAACCTTCCTCCGGGTGCTGCTCCGCTTTTTGACCAAGTGCAATCTCTATCTCGAGGTCATCCTTGGCCAGCGGTATGTAATAATATACGCTCTTGCTCATATTAAGGACACGGCACGCCCTGTTGATACCGTAATGGGCAAGTTCTCTGCTTATGCAGCGTTTACGACAGGGCTTCAGAGCTTTTTTTCAATGATCTCCCTGGCCATTTGGTGGTCAAGGGCCAGGGTGGCGTACATGTGCTTGAGCTTGCGGTTCTCCTCCTCAAGCTCTTTTAGACGTTTGAGCTCTTTGGGATTCATCCCGCAGTACTTGGAACGCCACTTATAAAAAGCGGCGGAACTAACACCGTGGACCCGGGTAATCTCGGCAACCGACCTGCCATTGTCGAACTCTTTTAAAATACTTGCGATCTGGGTGGGTGAAAATCTACTCTTTCTCATAATGACTGTTTAAAATTAAGATTCTACTTTTAAACAGTTCGGTTTTGGGGGAAGCTTACATTTCACGGTTTTAAGTTGCACATTATTATAAATGACAAAGGGGAGATTTTAAACTTTACCATTACACAGGCTAACGTAGACGATAGGCAACCATTAAAGAAAGAGCGGTTTCTAGACAAAATTTACGGTAAGTTGTTCGCGGACAAAGGGTACATAGGAAAGGATCTAATGCAAATGCTCTTTGTTGATGGGGTACACCTGATCACATCGGTCAGAAACAATATGAAGAATTCACTAATGACCATGAGTGACAAAATATTACTTAGAAAACGTTCCGTAATAGAGACTGTCAATGATGCACTCAAAAACATCTGTCAAATAGAACATTCAAGGCATAGAAGCTTTGGCAATTTCTTAGTAAATATTATCGCAGGTCTTATTGCATATAGCTTCTTGCCAAAAAAACCAAGCATCAAATATCAAACCGTTAAAACAAATCAAATAACTTTGTTTTAATCGAACTCAGGTTTCTAGATATTCCAGCATTATTTCCTTATCAATGTGCGGATGATGGTTCTGTCGCATCTAAAGTACGCAAAAATCAAATCTTATATATTTACCATAAAAAGATGTTCAAAGGTCACTGTTTCCCAAAATCGATCATTTTACAGGCTGTTTACTTCAAGTTGAGATTTAGTCTTTGTTATAGGGACGTAGAAGAGCTTATGACCATTAGGAGTGTTAAAGTTGATCATGCCAGCATTCAACGGGGGGGCAAGTTTACACCTCTTGTTGATCAACAATTCAATACAAGAAAAAAGCCGGTCGGTAATAGATGGAGGCTAGATGAAACTTATATCAAAGTTAAATGGCAATGGAGATATTTGTACAGAGCCGTTGACAAAAATGGAAATACAGTGGACTTTCTGCTTACCAAAAGAAGACAACGAATTTCAGCTCATGAATTTCTACGCAAGGCAATTCAAAATAACGGTAAACCAGCGTTAATGAACATTGACAAAAGTGGATCAAACAATGAAGCGATCAAACTTCTTAATAGAAGGACCTTTTCAAAAATCAAGATCAGACAATGCAAGTATCCCAATAACATAATAGAGCAAGATCATCGAAAAATAAAATGGAGATTGATACAAGGACTGGGGTTTAAAAACTTTGAATCGGCCAAAAGAACTATTGCAGGAATTGAAATTGTACAAATGATAAAGAAAAACCAACTTATTAATCCCAAAAAAATTCAACCTTTGAATCCTTCAATTCTTTGGCAATATGATAGTGTATTTCACTAATCTTTTCCTATTTTAAATCTACAGATGCGACAGAACCCTTTTTAAACTTATTAATGAGTTAATTAAAAATCGGATTTTTCTTTTTGTTTACTTCATCAAAACTTTCTACTAATAAATTAAAAGTTCACTTTTTGCTGACACTATACAAAGCACAAACCAATCCGGCTGCATTGTACAGCAATGATTTTTCTTTAAAGACAATACTAATTGCTAATCTTTTGTATTCGTAATCTGCTTAATGTTTTTATTTAATTCATCAATTCTACAATCTACCATATAATGAACGGATTTTTTTGTAAAAGATCCGTCTTTCAACAGTTTACCCGCAGGATGGTCGGTAAGTATCTCAAGTCCTTCGTCAATTGTGCTTATAGCCCATATATGAAACTTACCCTCTTTAATCGTCTGCACAACCTTCTGTTTAAGCATTAAATTCTCAACATTACTTTTTGGAATAATTACACCTTGTTCGCCACTTAAACCTGCTTGCCTGCACACTTCAAAAAAGCCTTCTACCTTTTCATTGATAGCACCTACAGGTTGTAACTCACCTTTTTGATTAACAGCGCCTGTCACTGCTATACCTTGTTTTATTGGTATTTGAGCAAGGCTAGATAAAATGGCATACAATTCGGCACTTGATGCGCTATCCCCTTCAATTTCAGAATAGCTTTGCTCAAAAACAAGGCTGGCAAAAAGGCTTATTGGTTTATTCTGGGCATATTTTTCAGCAAGAAAACCTAGTAATATCAGGACTCCTTTAGTATGGATGGGGCCTCCCAGTTTCGCTTCTCTTTCAATATCAACTAAACCCTCCTTACCTGAGGCTACACTTGCTGTGATTTTATTTGGTCGGCCAAACGAGATATCCCCTAGATCAATTATTGAAATACCGTTGATCTGTCCTATTTTCGAATCTGTTAAGGCTATCATCAATTTTTTTCTCTTGATCATCTCATTAATTTTTTCTTGAATAAGATTAGAGCGAAAATATTTGGCATCAACAGCCTTTATTATATGTTCTGAAGTAATTTTACCTTCAGAGTCCAACTGGCCATAATGATTTGCTTCATGTAAAATATTACTTATCTCCCCAAATTTTATGGAAATTTTATTTTGGTCTTGAGCCATTCTGGATGCTTGTTCAATTACACTTACTATGGCATTATCGGTTAACGGAAGTAATTCATTTTCTCTTTCAATCTTATAAATGACTACAGCAAAATCCTTGATATTTTGCAAAGAATAATCCATTGTTGTATCAAATTCAGCTTTAACCTTAAAGTGCTCCTTAAAATCCTCATCCAGTTCATATAATAAATGATACCATCTAGGGGAACCTATCAAAATTATTTGAACATTAAGTGGAATTGGATCAGGCTTTAAACTTTTAGCGCTTAAAAAACCAAACCGTTCACTTGCATCCTCAATTATTATCTTATTGTTATTTAATGCTCTTTTTAAACTATCCCAAGAGAAATAATTTAAAAGAAGTTCTTTTAAGGGAATAATTAAGTATCCTCCATTGGCCTTATGTAGTGATCCCCCTCTAATTAAGGTAAAATTAGTAAAGAGGGTTCCCATATCCGATTCGTACTCTATCTTGCCAAAAAGATTATTATAGGTGGGGTTTAATTCCATTATTATTGGAGACCCTTTCAGATTGGAGTTGTCGGTAATTACGTTTACCGCGTATTTCACAAACCTAAGATCTTTCCTATATGGTAATGCACCCTGAGCTATTGAAACATCCAAAAAATCATTTAAGTTTTCAGTAATGTCATTTTTTACGTCTTCCAAAAAATTTAGTACATCATAAAAATCCTTATATTTTTCCTGAAGTTCTTCTAGCAAGGACTCAATTGCGTAAAGAGCAACATTTTCCTCTAATTGTAATAAAGAAGTATCGCTGGCCCTTTCTAAATTGCGATTTTTTCTTGACCAAGAAATTAGCTCTTCCTTTATTTTATCCTGCTTTTTAAGTATAATCTCTTGTTGCTTTTTATCAAGTTCGCGAAATTTTTCATCAGCAATGGGAGCATCACTTTCATTTATTGGAACCGCAATAAGCTCTATAGGAGTGCGGCTGATTGTAAAATTATTAGCTTTTGCTTTTTTTTGAATGTCTCTGAATAGTTCAATCTCTTTTTGTTGAAACTCTTTAATAATATCTTGCCTTTTATCACCATATTCTTTACTTTCAAAGGCCTTAATCAGTGCATTATGCACTTCCTCGATAAGTATCTTTATTTCATTTTTAAATATTTCCGCACCACCTTTCGGCAAACTAAGTTTTTTGGGATAATATGAATCCTTAAAATTTTTAACATAGCACCAATCTCCAGGTGAAGGTTCACATATAGCTTTTTCCCCCAGAAAATGATTTACCGCTTTTAGTTTGCCACTGCCCGGATAACCTGAAACATAAATATTAAAACCACCACTTTTATTTCCGATTCCGAATTCCAATGCTTTTAATGCTCTTTCTTGACCAATTAATGGCTTTAACGGATACTCTTTTTTTAATTGTTTCCAGTTTACAGCTTTAGTGGCAACTACTCTTCGTAATTGATTAGGTTTTAACTCGCGTACCATATGTATTTTTCATTATAAAAATAGGTTAAGGAAAGTTACTTCAAGTCGTAAGGGATATATATGACAGAGGTCATGTCATTATTAGTTCTCTTCTTCTTTTATAAAAAGAATGGTATTCAACGAACTGAAACCATGATACCGATAGCTTTCTATGGGGTGTACGGTTTTTTGAAGATACTAGGGATTGAAATTTAACAAGCATAGAAATATCAAAACTATTTTCTACGTTAATCAACCAATGAACCGTTAAAAATATTTTCGTGAACGATTATCTAAATATCTCCATTAAAGCGGCGAAAGAGGCTGGGAAAGAAATACTGAAAATTTATGAAAATGAGTTTAATGTCGATATAAAAGAGGATAAATCGCCTTTGACAGAAGCCGACACGGCATCTAATGATATAATCAATAACTATTTGGAAACCACAAAAATTCCCATTATTGGTAAGGAAATCAAGTAAATGCCATTTTAGACCGTCTTGTCTATACAGCACATAGAATAGACATCAAAGGGGAATCAATGCGAAAAAAACTAAAAAATAAACAGTAAATTTAACCACAAAGGAATCGATTTTGAGCGCTTAATTTACTATGCTCACTTTATCCGGCGCATGTGGTTCACTTTGACCGGCTCATCCAATTGGTCATATAACGGGAATAAAGGTAATATTTCCTTTGTATTAATGTTTTGTATAAGCCTGAAAGAGTGACCCTGCAAAAAAAAATTATACGGATAAATTTTGAAACAAATTACACGGACAGTTTGGGTTTTATCAGTAGTCAGCTTGCTGACAGATACAGCGAGTGAAATGTTGTATCCGATATTGCCTATTTACTTAAAGTCAATCGGTTTTTCTGTTGTTCTCATCGGATTTCTTGAAGGCGTTGCAGAAGCAACAGCAGGAATTAGCAAAGGTTATTTTGGTAAACTTTCTGACACTTCGGGCAAACGAGTTCCATTTGTACAAATAGGTTATGCCTTTAGTGCGGTATCAAAACCAATGATGGCTGTATTTATTTATCCTCTTTGGATATTCTTTGCAAGGGCTCTTGACCGTTTTGGAAAAGGAATACGAACCGGAGCCCGTGATGCAATTTTGTCAGATGAAGCAACGCCCAAAACAAAAGGACGCGTTTTTGGTCTTCATCGGTCAATGGACACTTTTGGAGCAGTTTTAGGACCTTCTTTGGCTTTGGTTTATCTCTATTATTTTCCGCAGGACTACAAAACCCTGTTCTTCGTTTCATTTATACCCGGACTTTTAGCGGTTTTTGCTACATTTTATCTGAAGGACAAAAAAGCCACTGAACCTAAAACCAAGGTTTCCTATCATTTTTTTTCATTTTTAAAATATTGGAGTGTAAGCCCTGTAGAATACCGTAAAGTGGTAATCGGGCTTCTTGTTTTTGCATTATTTAATAGTTCTGACGTATTCCTTTTGTTAAAAGCTAAACAATCGGGACTTGACGATAGTATGGTAGTTGGAGTTTATATTTTTTACAATCTTATTTATGCTTTGTTCGCTTTTCCTATTGGTATTATTGCTGACAAAGTTGGACTAAAAACAATTTTCATTATTGGGCTTTCTTTATTTGCGACCGTGTATTTTGGAATGTCTGTCAATACAAATCTATACTTCTTCTTTGGTCTTTTCTTTCTTTACGGAATTTACGCTTCAGCAACCGAAGGTATTTCGAAAGCGTGGATTTCAAACATTACTGACAAGAAAGACATCGCAACTGCAATCGGGACATATTCCGGATTTCAAAGTATTTGCACAATGTTGGCAAGTTCGCTGACAGGACTTATTTGGTTTCAGTTTGGTGCGACAACAGCCTTTATAACAACGGCAATTGTAACCTTAGGTGTAATGCTTTATTTCCTGACAATTCCCAAACCGACTACCATAAAAACCGAGAATTTAAATCAATAACAACAGAAAAGGCCCGCCTTTTACAAAGAACACTTGTAAACTTCAAATCAACGATTGTTAAAAACCGAAAAAAAGCTTTTATATCTCAAAATTTTTTATACCTTCCCTATATAGTATTCAGGGTGCCCTTATTAATTTAAGGGCTGAGAATCAAACCTGTTGATTTGTTGGATAATACCAGCATTGAAGTACTATAGCAAAGGGAATGTAAAATGAGTAAAATCATTGCCATTCCCTTTGTGTTTTACTGTCCTTTTTTATCAATATCTTATATTCATTAGCCTTATGGGATAAAGTTCAAACAACGATTGGCATTACGTTTAAAATAAGGGAATCGTTTCCGCTATCCCTATAATATAGGGAATAAAGGTAATAGTAGCTTTACACAATTGTTGGGGTGCAAGCAAAAAATAAAACTTGGTAAAAATGCTATATTTCTGGAATGAATAAGCACTGTAACATCATTATTGCCGGAGCGGGTGGAATCGCAGAGGCAGCCGGTCTGCTCCTGATGGAATGGAGCGCAGTACCACCTTCCATTTTTATCGGAAACCGAACACTTTCAAAAGCACAAAAGGTGGCCAGATGGATAGAAGAGGGTACTACCAAACCCTGTTCCGTTACGGCATTTCATCTTCCCGAGGAAGGCCTTACAGAAGAAATGAAAGAAATCCTGGGTCAGGGTAATGTACTCCTCGATTGCCTCCCTGGCAGTCTGGCGCCGAAAATTGCCCGGCTGGCCAAAGACTTTCACCTGCATTATGCCAACTTGACCGAGTACATTGCAGAAACCACCGAAATAATGGCATTGGCAAAGGATGCCACCACGGGTTTCGTTCTTCAAACCGGTCTCGCCCCGGGCTACATCGATATTCTGGCTAACCTACTTTTCCAACAGTTTTGCAGCGATTTTGAAGTAGACAAAGTGGACAAACTGGAGTTTAAAGTAGGTGCCCTGACCGACCATGCTGTTGCCCCATATTACTATGGATTCACTTGGAGTCCGGTCGGAGTGGCTACCGAATACTTAAAAGATACTTTGGTGCTTCGGGATTTTAAAAAAACAAGACTTCCTGCATTGTCAGAAAGAGCCAGCATCGTTATCGATGGCATTACCTATGAAGAGGGCCTGACTTCCGGGGGTGCCGCTGACCTACCTGATGCATTAGCTGGAAGGGTGAGTTCCCTCGACTACAAGACATTACGATATCCTGGACATTATGCATGGGTGGAAGAGCAACTTGCCGGTTTGGGAAATACACGTGAAGCTATTGCTGTGTTACAACAAAAAATGGAAGCGTTGATACCACACAACGAAGAGGACCGGATCATTTTGTATGCAGCTGTGGAGGGTAAGGATACAGATGGGACTTTGCGCAGACGAGAGATTACCAAACGGATACTCCCGCAAACCATAGGAAGGCATCAATTGCGGGCCATCCAAATAACCACGGCAGTGTGCTTGCTACAGTCAGCACAACTGTTGGTTGAATCCCTTTATAGTGGTGTTGTCCTACAAAGCCAAATAGATCCAAAGCGATTTTTAAACGGGAATTTTATTGTACCCGTCTTTGGAAAAGTGTAAATGCCTCAATAAAAGCATACTTGGTTGAACTGATGAAAATACCGGGCGGTTATCAAAGTTCAAATAAACGATTATAAAATACATCGACTTTGTTCTAAATTAGGCACATAAAGATGTATTTTACATCTATATAACCAAGTTGGCAAACATTTATAGGGAAAGAAAACCTTTGTAGAAAAATACGAAGCCGGAAATGGGAAGCACACTTTTTTTCTTTTTTTTCTTTCTTACGGGCGTCTAGAAGTGGCTGAAATAAAATCATGTATGATGTCACCACTATGAAAAGGATGAATGCAAATCCTATTATGGCATAGAGAACTTTCATTTGACCGCTTCGATTAACTTACTTTAAAGTTAATAAGAATTCAGAAACTTCAATAAAAACAATAAAGCCTCTCCAATTGCATATTCCTGTGAAGTTGACCCACCTATTCCTATTTTTTCCGAAAATCAAAAATGGCACAGATCAAACCGAAATACCTGGCACTGACCGACCGAAATCAATGGCACAAAACGAACCGGAATATCCAATCTTCCATTTTTGCATTCAATTATGTTATTGTCACTTTTGCCGGTATAATGTTGTCACAGATCATATTCGCCTCAACTTCAAAACATTGTTATAAACTTCAAGGTATTCTTCTGTCATTTTTTCCCTGCTGAATTTCGAGAATGCCCACTCTCTGCAATACCTTCTATCGATAGATTTAATATTACTAACGGCTTCTAATGCTTCGTCAATTGTATTTACCAGAAAACCGGTTTTCCCATGAAAAATCAATTCAGGCATGGAACCTAAGTTAAATGCAATAACCGGAGTTCCGCACATCATTGATTCCGCCACGCTTAAGCCAAAGGGTTCTTTAAAACTGATAGGATGTAAAAGGGCATAAGCCTCACCCAATAATTTATCCCTTTCTCTGGGTCCAGAATTACCGACATAAACAATATCATCATCATTAATGAATGGCTTAACCTTGCTGTTGTAATATTCCTGATGCTGAATTAAGCCCGAAATGATCAGTTTTCTACCGGATCGCTTTGCTATCTGAATGGACTCGGATGCGCCCTTTTCGGGATGTATCCTGCCGAAAAAAAGCAAATATTCTTTTGGCGTCGGCCGGAATGTAAATTCATTGGTGTTAATACCATTGTAAACGGTTGCAGTGTATCCGAGCTCCGGGCTGCGATCGGAATTACTGATTGAGACATAAAAGCCAGTACTATTATACTTTTTATAGACCTCAAGGATTTTTGGTGATGAAAGGCCATGAATGGTAGTAACCACAGGTGTTTTAATAAGGCTGGAATAAGTGAGGGGAAGAAAATCGAAGTGGTTGTGGATCAAATCAAATTTATTTGCCTGTTCCATCAGATTGCTGATATGAAGACATTCCCATACCTTTGGGTCCATGTCCTGATTTTCACCATAGGCTTCTTCTGAAACATATTGCAGTTTGCCTTTGGTAATAGAATTTCCGGTAGCAAATAAGGTAACGTCTATATTTTTTTCAATCAGCCCTTCGGCAACATTTGAGGCCACCTGCTCCCAGGGACCGTACTTTGCCGGCGGTGTCCTCCACGTAATAGGAGATAAGATGGCTATCCTCATTTTAAAGTGGTTGACGTGAATTATTCAAGCAATGATCAACAAGCTGTTCTATGATTGCAGTACCCACGCACATCACAGAATCGGCGCCACCCCAGTATATTTTAACGCTCCCGTCTTCTTCGGGAACAGCGCCGCAACAGAAAACCACATTGTGAACATAACCAGTGATTTCATAAGGCTCTTCCGGTTGCAAAATCCAATCATCACACACCGCAATAATTTCAGAAGGATTGTTGAGATCATGTAATGCCACACCCAGCCTGTAGATACAGCCATCCATGGTAGGAAATACGCCATGGTAAATATTAAGCCATCCGCGGGGCGTTTTAATCGGCGGTGCGCCGGGGCCAATCTTCATTTCGTCCCAGTGATACTGACAAGGTTTCATGATCAGCCTGGATTCGCCCCAGTATATAAGGTCGGGAGAATACGAAATCCATACTGACCAGGGTGATATTTCAGAATGAGGACGGTCGAGACGTGCGTATAAACCATTGAACTTTTCGGGAAAGATCACCACGTTACGGTAATCGGCTTCGGTGATAAGAGATATCCGTTGAATGGATTTAAAATCTGTGGTTTTTGCAAGACCTATTCTTACCCCATTCCGGGAATAAGCGCTGTAGGTTATAAGATATTCTCCATCAAGAAAAATAATCCGGGGGTCTTCCACACCGTATTCCTCATATTCCCTAAAAACACCCTCAGTGGCTGGAACCATGAATGGTTTTTCATCTACTATAAAATTAAACCCGTCTTCACTTTCAGCCTTTCCCATTATACTTCTTCCGTTAAGTTTATGAGAGCGGAAAATCATTATATACCTGCCGTTGAATTTTATAACCCCGGCATTATGTACTGTTGCAACAGGATAGGGAATATCTTCCTTGGTCAGAATAGGATTGTTCAGGTATCTTTTTATTAACATAATTGACAGAAAGATTTTTATTATTGCATCGTGTGTTACTGACCAAACTGAATATCAGGCACGCCGTGCTCGATAAAAGCAATTTTTTTCTCATCCAAATTATATATGCTGGTAAGAAATTCGATGGCTTTATGACTCATTACTACAACTTTCTGAGCCATTTTGCAGATTTCCTGCAATACTGCCTTTTCGTTGTAAGAAGGGGTTTTTACAATCGTGTGAAGGGTTGCTATCAGAGGTGTCTCAAGCCTGTAAATCAAGGGAAGGATGTATATGCCATTTTGCCCGCCATATATTCCGAATTCATGTTCAAGAATACACACATCAGCACCACTGAGATTGATAAATTTCACTGCCTCCAGATAATCGCGCTGATGTTCCTGCCTGATAGTTAATTTTACTTCTTCGGGATAATTAAAGGTTTGTTCATGATCGTTCATAGCTACCATAAAACCTTCAACAGGTTCCTTTGACTTTTCGTCATTGGTAACCATGGATTTGTAAAGGTTCATGGTAAAAGTACCAATACCCCATTCGCGTGGCGGATATGTTCCAATGTAAGCTAGTTTCATAATTGCGATTTTTACATTTCTAAAAGAAATAGCTAAATCAATAAATTAAAAACACATTTGACCCGGCAATGAGTGTCGGGTTGTCTGCCTGTCCGTTTCGTTTTCCATATCAAGTATAATATTCCATTTCATTGTCATTTTGCTGTGTGTTTGTCATTTTTCCACTTGTGCATAAGCAAACATAGTTATTAGCAAACATAGTTATTAGCTAATATAGGAATATATAGTTAATGATCATATCCAACTTATACGTGTAAAAGGGACTTTATTGAGTACTATTATCAACTCAAACTAACAAAATAACA
>JAGLKG010000311.1 GCA_023141835.1 Maribacter sp.
CCGACGATGACAGTTATAAGGAAGCCTCTGATGTCTTCACGATTACCTCACTATATGGTCAGAAGATCAGTACTACATTTGCTATTTCAGCTTTGGGAGAATATAGAACAACACTCCTCAGTAACTTTAATGATCCGGGATATTTAGACCTTGGTCTCGGTGCTACTTGGACTCCGGTTGCAGACTTGGTTGTTGTAATTCATCCATTAAACTATAACTTTGTATTCAGCGAGGATGACGCAATCTTTCAGTCTTCCTTGGGAACAAAGATCATTGCTGATTATACCAGAAAAATTGGCCACGTTAATTTTAAGACCAATCTTTCCATGTTTCGAAGCTATAAAACTTCTGATTTGTCTAACTGGACATGGATGAACTCATTGGGCTATACGATTTGGAATGGTATAGGAGTAGGATTTGAATTTGGACTAAGGAACAACAAACAAGAAGCGCTTAACTATGCGGTAAACGGACCAACGCCTGATGCCGCTGCAACTTTTGATACTATTGATAATGAACTACAAACGTACTGGTTGTTTGGGCTTAATTATGCCTTTTAGCATCAGATAGATAAAAAAGCAAAGCCCCGACCATTTGGTCAGGGCTTTTTTATTAAGTAGGTTTTGTAAAATTGAGCTCAACAGTCTAAAAAACCTATTTAGGCCAAAATCAAGGCTGGTAAGCTCCATTCCGATAGATTCTATCAGGACTATTAATTGGTTAAATTAGGTTTCAAGTGGGACATAACGATAAATTATAAATACATTGCGAATGTAGATTCAAGGGGTATTACCTCTAAATATTTGTTGTGAATCATGTCAAACTTGTGGTAAAACAGGTTAAAGCGTATGGTATAATCGATGAAATGCGCAATTTTTCGAAACAACTCTAATTGTGGAACAAAAAAAGGCCCTCTTTTCAAAGGGCTTTTTTTGGTTAAGTACAATCGTAAAATTTGGTCCTTCCCGATAACTATCGGAATAGCTTTTATAGGTTTGTGCTTGCTTGGGGAAACTTGCACTTTTTTTGGGTTAAGCCTATATCTTGATTTGGATAAGACACTATCACTTAATTACCATGTAAAGATAGGATTGACATGAGGTAGGTCCAAAAATATGTTGTGAATACACCTTAAAATGTGGTGAAAAAATTAACGGTATAATTTCTTCGACGAAATGCATTATTTATATTGTTTTGAACCCGTTAATATCCATCTAAATGTTCAGGATATAGAAAATTGTTATATGGGAAACGGGTAACATGTATGTCTCTGACCACAGTATAGACCCTTTTACGGAATTCATCTAGATTTTCTTTGTTCAAAGCTGAAATAAATAAAGCATTTTCACCCATTTTCTGCATCCATGTGCGTTTCCAGTCTTCAATTGTAAAATGCCTTGCCGTTCTTTCGGTCATTAAATCATCGTCATCAATGGTTTGATGTTGGTATTGATCTATTTTATTAAAAACCATAATGGTTTTCTTGTCGGCACTTTCAATTTCTGCCAAAATTTTATTTACTGATGCTATGTGTTCTTCAAAATTGGGATGTGAGATATCCACAACATGCAACAAAAGGTCAGCTTCCCTCACCTCGTCCAACGTACTTTTAAAACTTTCGATCAGCTGGGTAGGTAGTTTTCGAATAAATCCCACTGTATCACTAAGTAGAAAAGGAAGGTTGCCAATGACCACTTTTCGCACTGTGGTATCCAAGGTAGCAAAAAGCTTGTTTTCGGCAAAAACATCACTTTTACTTATAACATTCATCAATGTTGATTTACCAACATTGGTATAACCTACTAGGGCAACGCGGACTAGAGCACCCCGGTTACCTCGTTGGGTCTCCATTTGCCGATCTATTTTAGAAAGCTTTTTCTTGAGGAGTGAAATCCGATCACGTACAATTCGCCTATCAGTTTCAATTTCCGTTTCACCTGGGCCACGCATTCCGATACCCCCTTTTTGTCGTTCCAAATGGGTCCACAGGCCGGTTAATCGGGGTAAGAGATATTCGTATTGTGCCAATTCTACTTGCGTTCTCGAGTAACTGGTCTGGGCCCGCTGTGCAAAAATGTCCAAAATCAAACTTGTTCGATCCAAAATTTTGCAGCGTAATTGTTTCTCGATGTTACGTTGCTGCCCTGGGGAAAGTTCATCGTCGAATATTACGGATCCTATTTCAAATTCCTCTACAAAATCCTCTACCTCTTTCATTTTGCCACTTCCAATCAATGTTTTTGGATTGGGCACATCGACTCTTTGTACAAATCGCTTAGCGACTTCGCCTCCAGCGGTATAGGTCAGAAATTCCAACTCATCAAGATATTCTGTTACCTTTTCTTCATTTTGCTCCCTATTGATGACCCCAATTAGGACAGCTTTTTCGTATTCAATGGTTTTCTTTTCTATCATAGTTTAATGTAATGTGCAAATTTAAACAATACTGACCAAGCTATTTTTGTAAATTTACAGCACTAACCAAAAAAAGTATGCTTTTCCCATTTTTTAAGAAAAAAAAGAAACCAAATCTTCATACTGTTGCATTCTATAATCTTGAGAACCTCTTTGATACCATTGACGATCCTGAAACCATGGATGATGACTTTACTCCTGAGGGACATAAAAAATGGACTCCAAAGCGTTATAAAAAAAAGTTATTCAAACTTGCTAAAACCATATCTGAGATAGGACTTGAAGCAGCTCAAAGGGCTCCTGCTTTAATAGGAATAGCCGAGATTGAGAACGAGATGGTAGTCCAAGATCTTATTGGCACAGAACCACTACGCAAAATAGATTATCATTATGTGCATTATGATTCGCCTGATGAGCGGGGCATAGACACAGCGTTACTGTATCATAAGGATCATTTTGAAGTTTTGTTTTCGGAACCTATTGCACTTTTGGTTTATAATCAGGAAGGCAAAAGAGATACCACAAGGGATATACTCTACGTTCACGGAAAGTTGAATGGGGAGGAGGTCCATGTTTTTGTGAACCATTGGCCTTCTCGAAGGGATGGAGAAGTGAAAACAGATCATAAGAGATTGGAAGCCGCTAAGACGGTTAAAGCCGTCATGACGAAAATTGAAGAGCAGCATGCAAATCCGAATTACATTATCATGGGCGACTTTAATGATGATCCTGATTCGGCCAGTATTCAAAAATTAATGCAGGGAACCAATTTATACAATCCAATGGATAAACTACGCTCACCTGAACGTGGTAGTGCCAATTATAGGCGGAGTTGGAGCCTTTTTGACCAGATTATGGTGTCCCATAACTTTTTTAATTATGAAAAGGGAACGCATAGTTTTGCCCATGCCAATATCTTTGATGATACTCTTTTGATCGAGTGGAAAGGTAAATACAAGGGAGCACCCTATAGAACGTATATTGGTCGTAAGTATATTGGTGGCTATAGTGATCACTTTCCGGTATATATTCAATTAAAGTACAATGGCTAGTAAGTCAATGAAACCGGGAAACATTTTCATCAAACTTTCTTGATGTCATCGTCAGCCAAAAGGGCTTCATTTCTTAATCGTAGAAATACTTGGGCCGTGGTAACCACATCCAACTCACAATAAGTAATGATTCGGTCTAAATCACCTTCATTATAATAAACATCTCGAACCATGCTGCCGTCAATATCTTCTTTAGGTGATGGTATACCCAAAATATTGGCCATAAGTTTTAGGGAGGTGTAGTGCTTATAGTCCCCGAACTTCCATAAATCCATAGTGTCCAAATGTGGCACTTCCCATGGCTTTTTGCCAAAGAGGTCCAATTTATAAGGTAGGTCAATGCCATGAATGATCATGCGACGGGCGATATAGGGGAAATCAAATTCTTTGCCATTATGGGCACAAAGTAGATTCTTGGGATGCCTAAAATGGTCGTCCAAAAGTGTTTTAAAATCCTTAAGTAATTTGGATTCCTCGCCATGAAAGCTAGTGACCCTAAATTCCCTAACATCTCCTAATAGATTGAAATAGCCAACGGAAATACATATAACCTTTCCGAACTCGGCCCAGATACCCGCCCTATCATAAAAGGCTTCAGGGGTGAATTCTTCCTTGCGTTGGTATTGCGATTTTTGTTCCCATAACTCCTTTTTGGCATCATCCAATTCTTGAAAATATTCAACTTCAGGAACGGTTTCAATATCCAAAAATAGTATGTGTTCTAAGTGAATTTTGGCTAGCATAAACTAAATATACAAACAAAAATGGATTTGCCCTTACATGGATTCTTTTGAATTATTAGGGATATTTCTGTCAAACGCAATAAAATCAACCAAACCAACCGATTGGTTTGTCCTTTAGTTCTTTTGAAGGGCCCATTGCATACCGATTACCAATAATCCTCTTGAGAAATTCGATGAAATGCTGTTTTGCGACAAGTATTTAAGGGAAAAAGAGTAAAGCAAACCAATTGGTTTGTAAATTCTAAAAAAGGGATAGTTGTTTTACAGGGTTCTCATGGTCCAAAAGCCATTTTTTACGATGTAGGCCACCAGCATAACCGGTTAAAGAACCATCACTTCCGATAACCCTATGGCAAGGGACAACGATCCATAAAGGGTTTTTGCCATTTGCTGCTGCAACAGCTCTAATGGCTTTCACATCACCCAGTGTTTTTGAAAGGTCCAGATATGAAACCGTTTTGCCAAAGGGAATGTTTTGAAGTTCGGCCCAAACCCTTTTTTGAAAATCGGTTCCAGAGGGATTTAAAACTAGACTAAAGGATTGGCGTTTTTCATCAAAATACTCCCGTAGTTGATATACGGCATCTTCGAGAACTTCCGGAATTACCGTGCTTGTCGAAATGGCCTCATTTAAAATGGTAATCGAATTTAATCCGTTTGCATCACCTTCCAATTTAGCACTACCCAATGGTGTATGTACAAAGGCTATTTCCATCAGTTTATTTTCGCGTCTTCATCAATGATTCCTAAACGCTTGGCCCTTATTTTCCAATTTTCACGAGCCAGACTTTGCAAATCTTCGACATTATCACTTTCATCTACTATTTCGAGTCCTAAAAGGGTCTCAATAACATCTTCCATGGTCACTAGGCCACTTACTGAGCCATATTCATCAACAACCAGTGCAATATGTTGCCGTTGCGAGATAAAGGTCTCAAATAGGTCTGGAATGGGCTTATCACGATTTATGACCAAGATATCCCTTTTGATCGAGGAAAGCAGGCTGTCTCCATTTTCATTGATAACTTCCTCTAGAACGATATCTTTAAGGACAAAACCGGTAATATCATCATCTTTTTCCTTGTAAATGGGGATTCTGGAAAATCGTAGCTTGGGGTTGTCATCAAAAAAGGCTTTGATAGTGCTGCTTTCCGATGCAATTTTCATGACAGTTCTTGGGGTCATAACGTCTTTGGCCAAAATTTCATCGAACTTCAAAAGGTTTTTGATGATGATGGACTCTGATTCTTGAAAGACCCCCTCTTCACGGGCAATATCGGCCATAGCCGTAAAATCTTCGCGACTAAGAACACTGCCATGCTGCCCCTTGCCTCCAACGAGTTTGGTGAAGAGTTGCAAAAACCATAACAAACCTGTCCATTTAAGGAAAAGAATCATTGCGTTAAGCACTTTAGCTGTAAAATTGGCCATTTGCTTCCAATAGGTTGCTCCAATGGTTTTTGGAATTATTTCGGAAGCTATCAAAATAAGAAGGGTCATTAGGGTCGAAACAACACCTACCATGACGTCTTCGGTAAATTCAATACCTAAAATGGTTCTTTGGGTCGTACCATACAAATCGGTATAAACAGTTTTCGCTTGCACACCGACTAAAATGGCTCCCACAGTATGTGCTATGGTGTTTAAGGTAAGAATGGCGATAAGCGGTTTATCAATATCCTTTTTCAGGGTTTCCAAGGATTGCGCATAGGCTTTGCCTTCCTTTTTCTTGAGACTGATAAAAGTGGGATTAATACTCAATAATACCGCTTCCAAAATAGAGCAGAGAAAGGAAAAAAATATGGAAATAAAGGCGTAAAATAATAGTAATCCCATGAAATTGGTTTGTAAATACTAAAATAGTGATAATTAGAGGTTAATTGGATAAAGTTGATTCATAAAACACTTGTTGCAGGGCCCCTCGGATGTTCAAAGCGTATAGATTTCTGTTTTCCCTAGTAGGATAGACGCGATTGGATAGAAAAATAAATACCAATTGGTTTTTTGGATCCGCCCAAATGAATGTTCCTGTGAAGCCACTATGTCCAAAGCTCAATAAACTAGCTTCGGGTGCGGGATAAGCTTCGGAAAGAGTCAGCTTGGAATTGTCTAATAATGGCTTATCAAAACCCAATCCCCTCCTGTTTTCATTTTCTAGGTATTGCACCTTGATAAATTCTTTTACAGTGGCCTCTGAAATAAATCGTTGGCCATTCAATGAACCATAATTTTGATACATCTGCATGAGTTTGGCTAAATCGTCGGCCGTTGCAAACAAACCTGCATTGCCTGAAACCCCACCTAAAAGTGAAGCGTTTTCGTCATGCACCCAACCTTGGGTCAATGCATGTCTGTAGAGCGTATCTATTTCGGTGGGTATGATCCTATTGGGATAATTTTTTGTTTTAGGCCTGAATCCCATGGTTGCGGCTCCTAAAGGGGAATAGAAGTTTTTTATGAGGTAGTCTTCATACGGTTCTCCCGTCAATTGTTCAATCAGTTTAGGAAAAATCAAAAAGGCGAGCCCTGAATACTTGTATTTCTTTTCGGCGCTTACTTTTGATTTATTGATCAAGCGGTACATTTTATGATTAAAGTTGTTCTTCACAAAAAGATGATTGTACGCCTGATTCTTAAATCGCGAACTTGGTTTGCTGCGGACAAAACGTCTTTTCAGTTCGCCATTTTTCCTGATTACTTCTTTTAGAAAAACAATATAGGGGACCAAACCTGCTTGATGGGCTAATATTTCCCGTAAAGTAATATCTTTCTTATCCGGGATGTTTTTCCAGTCTTTCCAGTAGGTACTGAAGGGTTCGTCTAAACGTAACTTGCCCTTATCAACGAGTTTCATCAGGGCGGGTAAGGGGCCAGCTATTTTGGTGACCGATGCCAAATCGTAGATATCGTCATTGGATACCCCTTGTATGCTGTCATACGTATGATAGCCGTAGCTTTCCTGAAAAACTATGGAACCGTTTTTGGCGACTAGAATCTGTGCCCCTGGAAAAGCCTTATTTTTTATACCGTTCGTTACTATTGAGTCAACTTTGGAATAGATGTAGGTCGAATCCATTCCCATAATGGATAGGGGTACATAGGGCAATCCTTCAACGGCATCAATGCGCATTGGAATGACCGCATCCTCCTGTGAATGGAGATTCGCAATGAATAAACTAACTAGTATAAAAAGCGCTTTTTTCATGTTCTGTTTACTTGTCATTCCGAATGAAATGAGGAATCCCGTTCTTTTGGCCATATGCCAAATGGGTAATTGCAATGGCTGTTTGAAATCGGAAAAATCAACTTACCCAATTAATCTGATTACATCCTTTGCAAAGTAAGAGGCGATTATATTCGCTCCTGCCCGTTTGATAGCGATAAGTTGTTCCATCATAACAGC
>JAGLKG010000312.1 GCA_023141835.1 Maribacter sp.
ATGGCACTTCTACAATCTGGGGAGTTTTGTGCGTTTATTCCCGTATAAGACAGAAATATGGAACAAACAACGCAAATAAGTGTTCGCATAGAATATGGGGCTAACATTATACTACTGATAAATTATATAACTCAACAGCTATAGTTTTATTATATTTTGTCAAAACAATATGCCATTAATTGGTAAGTCCCATTAGATCTATATCTTGGCGAGTATTTACCTTTTTAACGAAAAGTGGTTATTAATATACTTCGCTTGGGTCCTTTGGCCTGTAGCATCTATATAGGTCAATTTAAACCAGTAGTCCGAGGAGGGTAATTCCTTGTTAATAAAACTGCCGTTCCATCCAACATCTGTTTTATTCAACTGTTTTAGTAATTTTCCAAAACGATTATAAATAAACACAACAGGGTTCTCAAGATTGGAAATCCCCTGAATATGCCATAAATCATTCTTACCATCGCCATTTGGAGTGAAAAATTTAGGAAAACCCACAACTACAATCTGTTCTGTAACAATGCCACATCCATTAATATCATTTACAGTAATACGATGTGCTCCTGGCAACACATCGGTAAACGTATTTTCTGATTGAAACGCACCATTGTCCATTTGATATTCGATATCTTCCGTTACATTAACCATAACGGTTACCGTATTATTCGTTTGCAAATCGTCAATAATCATATCGGTAATTCTAGGAGTAATCGATTGGGTCACTACAATGATCTTACTGTTACTGCAACTTAGAGTTCCTTGATTGTTGGTAACCGTAACCATATAAGAACCTGCCTGGGAAACTGAAATACTTGAAGTACTTTCACCTGAATCCCAAGAATAGGTATAATTGGAGTTAGGGGGTATCATCTCCCCTATTGTAATGTCTGAACTTGCGTCGCATAAGTACACCTCGGTCTCAAAATCCATTATAGGTGTTTCCAGATTAATCAGTTGAAATTGTTGGGAAGCATCAAAACATTGAGGATTACCAATTGATGACACTCGTGAGTAAATAGTTTGTGCACCGTAACCGGTAATATAGTTCTTGGGAAGAACATTGGTTCCAATCATCGCATCAGCCAATGAATTATAATAGCTCACCAAAAATTCTGTTACATTTTGTGAACCTAATACCTCAATATCTTTTTGAGAAAGATCGTAGGTCGAAGAACCCGAGCAAGATGCATCATCAGAAATAGGATAGGTCACAGGCATTGACGAAAAGTACACCTGTACATCACTAATAAGATTGTTATTAGAAGGCATAATCACATTCACCCTGTACATTCCAGAAGTGGTAACTTGTAAAGTAGGACCTTGTACTCCAGAAATAGGCTGAAACCCGTTCCCATTATCCTCGAACCAATCATAATCAATTGCCATAGTCGTAGTAGCATCCAAAACGACCACCTCATTCTCACAAGATGTAATGGGTGGCCCCAGTAGATTGTTGATTATAGAGCAATCTAACGCATCATAAGGGTTTGTCACAAAAATGTTACCCGAAAACTGAATTGAAAATCCTGAATTCTGATTACTAAAATTATTGATCAATAAATAGTAATCCTCACCCGATTCTACTGGGAGCCAATCTTCATATTGCACATTGCCTGATTGACCGGTTGGATCCTCGCCTATACCAATAAATGCATCTTCATCCTGGTTATCATAAAAATTACATCGAATGGGGTCACCAAGATTAGCACAGTCACTGGTCTTGTATAGTGCAAAGTCCCAATCCTCCATGGTATCAAAACCAATATTGAAACCCAACTGCCCAGACGCACCTGTACGAAAATGATACCAAGCCGAATTGGATTCTATAGTCCCCAATAGGGTTTCCTCCAAACACCCGCTCACCAAGACACCATTAAAATCATCCACACCAAGACCCACTGTTCCTCCATTGACAGGTGTGTTGCTACATATAGGAATGGCATTGACACAATCAGGGGAAACCTGTGTATAGGCACTTGATATTCCCAATAGCAATGAGAGATATAGAAAAATATCCTTACACTTCATAAGTAGGCTTAAACTTGCAGTTTATAAAAATAATCAGTGTCCTATCTTAACACTAATTTATGTTGTGTAATAGGGCTATAAGAGTATTAAGTGCCATTTTATGTATATCTTTGCCGTTCTGTAAAGTTATATTTTGGATGAAAATTGATAGTACATTAGAAGAGCATTTAGAGGAGATGGGGAACGACCATGTTTCCTCATCTGAAGACACTCCAATGCGTGAGGATGCATTTGTCTTGAATGATGATGAAAAGATTGAAAGGATAAAAGCAAACATTAGGGAGATTATGCTCACATTAGGGTTGGATTTGGACGATGATAGCCTTCATGGCACTCCAAATCGTGTGGCAAAAATGTTTGTAAAAGAGATTTTTGGGGGTCTTCACCCAAAGCGAAAGCCAAAATCCTCCACATTTAAGAATAAATACAAATACGGTGAGATGTTGGTTGAAAAGAACATCACCCTATATTCTACCTGCGAACACCATTTATTGCCCATAGTTGGCACTGCACATGTTGCGTACATATCCAATGGCACTGTTGTTGGCCTGTCTAAAATGAACCGTATTGTGGATTATTACGCAAAAAGGCCCCAGGTACAGGAACGCTTGACCATACAAATAGTAAGAGAATTACAAAAAGTACTCGATACAGATGATGTTGCCTGTGTAATAGATGCCAAGCACCTATGTGTAAATTCCAGAGGAATCAGGGATATCGAAAGTAGTACGGTTACTGCAGAATATGGTGGTAAATTCAAAGATGAAGCCGTTCGTCGCGAATTTTTGGACTACATTAACCTAGATACTAAATTCTAATTGTTTGAGCCTAAAATGCAGTTGTACAAAGACCAAACCCTAAAAGTCACCAATTCACTTACCGGCAAAAAAGAAGTTTTCAATCCAGTTAACGAAGGCCATATAGGTATGTACGTTTGTGGACCTACCGTATATAGTAATGTACATCTTGGGAATTGTAGGACTTTCATGTCTTTTGATATGATTTTCAGGTACTTTAAACATTTGGGATATAAGGTACGCTACGTGCGTAATATAACAGATGCGGGACACTTGGTTGATGATGCGGAAGAAGGTGAGGATAAGATTGCAAAAAAAGCAAGGTTGGAACAAATTGAACCGATGGAAGTAGTTCAGCGCTATACCGTTGACTTTCATAATATTTTGGAACAATTCAATTTTTTACCTCCAAGTATTGAGCCAACTGCTACAGGCCATATTATTGAACAATTGGAAATTATCAAGGAAATCCTGAAAAAGGGATTTGCCTATGAAGTAAATGGTTCAGTCTATTTTGATGTAAAAAAATTCAATGAGAGTTTTGATTATGGCAAATTGAGCGGTAGAAAATTGGAGGATATGATTGCCAATACCCGCGAATTAACCGCACAAAGCGATAAAAAAAGTCCGCAGGATTTTGCCTTATGGAAAAAAGCTGAGCCTCAACATATCATGAGATGGCCATCACCATGGGGAGACGGTTTTCCAGGTTGGCATTTAGAGTGCACTGCAATGAGCACCAAGTATCTTGGCGAAACCTTTGACATTCATGGTGGTGGAATGGACCTGAAGTTTCCTCACCACGAATGTGAAATAGCGCAAGCTGAAGCAAGCAATGGTAATTCTCCTGTTAATTATTGGTTACACGCCAATATGTTGACCATGAATGGTAAGAAAATGGCGAAATCAACAGGTAACAACATTTTGCCAGGTGAAATTTTTTCAGGTAATAATGCCATCCTTAGTAAACCATTTATACCCTCAGTAGTCCGTTTTTTTATGATGCAGGCTCATTATACCAGCATTTTGGATTTAAGCAATGATGCCCTTTTGGCATCAGAGAAAGGATTTAACAGACTCATTGATGCCTTGGATAACATGTCTGGATTGGAAACTGGGGTGAATACAGATTTCAATGTCGCCGATTGGAAACAGAAATGTTATGATGCCATGAACGACGATTTTAACACGCCTATTTTAATTGCCAATTTGTTCGAGGCTGTAAAACATATCAATCTTATAAAAGAAGGCAAAGAAAATATAACCCTCTCTGACAAGGAATTGCTACAACAAACCATGAACAGCTTTGTGTTTGATGTTTTGGGCTTGGAAAACAAGAACGATGGTCATCAAGATTCTGATAAACTCCAGGGTGTTGTTGAGTTATTGATTCAATTACGAAATGATGCTCGTGGCAATAAAGATTTTGCCACCTCCGATAAAATTCGTGATCAGTTGTTGGCCATGGGCATACAGTTAAAAGATGGCAAAGAAGGTACAACTTTCAGTATTTCGTGAAATATTGTTGGTAGGAGGACCGTCGTGACCTCTCAAAATCTGACCCAAAAGACTCAGCTGATTACTGACTTATTCATCTAAAAATGAAAAAAATTCTTATCACGCCTTTCGTTCTCTTGGTCAAATTTTATCAATATGCCATTTCTCCATATACACCTGCCACATGCAGGTACTCCCCTACTTGCTCGCAATACACTCTCGAGGCCTTACAAAAACATGGGCTTTTTAAAGGTGGATGGCTTGCCATAAAGCGTATTTTTAGTTGTCATCCCTGGGGCGGTAAAGGTTATGACCCGGTTCCATAATGGTGATTTCTTCACACGCTGTTTTTTTCTGTATCCTATTTTCAAAAAGGGCAGTGGTCTAGCTTCAATTTTCTTATATTAGCCCTTCAAATTTTATCTATGTACTTTTTAGGCTTTATCTGGAATCCGAATGAAACCCTGTTCAATATTGGATTTCTTCAAATTAAATATTACAACTTACTTTGGATTGTTGCTTTTGCACTCGGATGGTATATCATGAAACGGATTTTCGTCAATGAGAAAAAATCTATTGAACAGTTAGATTCCCTGTTCATACATACTGTTTTAGCCACTATGCTAGGAGCCCGATTAGGTCATGTCTTTTTCTATGATTGGCCGTATTATAAAAACCATATTGCAGAAATCTTGCTGCCCATTCGTGAAAGTGTGGGCGAGTCGCTATTTGGATTAATAAACGGGTATGAATTTACAGGATTTACAGGATTGGCAAGTCATGGTGCTGCAATTGGTGTTATTGTGGGCATGTATCTATATACACGTAAATTTCCTGAGTTCAAATTGTTATGGGTGTTGGACCGCGTTGTAATTCCTGTGGCCATCGGTGCTTTCTGTGTTCGCTTGGGTAACTTTTTTAACTCGGAAATCAATGGGAAAGTAACAGATGAATCTTTTATTTTTGCCACAAAGTTCCTTCGGGACTCAGACGACATGCATCCTTCTAAGGCTTTAGGGGTTACCAAGGAAAAAACTTTGAATGCCGCTTATGATGCCATTGAGAATAATGCGGAGTTTTCTGAGTATCTCACACAAATCCCTTACAGGCATCCTGCCCAACTCTACGAAGGGGTATGCTATATCTTTGTCTTTTTATTGTTGTATTATCTATATTGGAAAACCGATAAGAAAAATAAATTGGGTTACCTGTTCGGACTGTTTTTGGTACTGTTGTGGACGGTGCGTTTCTTTGTAGAATACGTTAAGAAAAGTCAAGGTGGATTTGAAGAATCCCTTGGTCTTTTAACCACAGGGCAATGGTTGAGCATTCCGTTCATACTCATCGGCCTTTATTTTATGTTCAGACCAAAGGCCAGTTCACACTAAGTTGGAAGTTGGAAGTTGGAAGTTGGAAGTTGGAAGTTGGAAGTTGGAAGTTGGAAGTTGGAAGTTAAGATAATTACTTTTAGATAATTCACCCACTATTAATGATAAAGTCAAATAAGTTAATAGTATACTTTTTTTTAGCTTTTTGCATGTTTTTTCTTTGCTGTAAGGAAGACGCCAAAAAAGTAATTAAAACCGAGCCGGTGACTTTTACCAAAGAAGGTGCTTTAACCATTTTCAAAACGAAAACGGATTCCATACTGGTCAACTTGGATATTGAAATTGCCCAGTCTGACTACGAATATGAAACTGGATTAATGTACCGCAAGAGCATGGAAGAAAAACAAGGGATGTTGTTCATTTTCCTGGATATTCGTCACCATAATTTTCATATGAAAAACACGGAATTCCCCTTGGATATCATTTTCATTGATGAAAATTTGAAAATCGCCAGTTTTCAGAAAAACGCGAAACCCTTTAATGAGAATTCATTACCATCGAAAGTCCCCATTCAATATGTCCTGGAGATTAATGCGGGTCTTTCCGAAAAGTGGCAGTTGGGAATCGGTGACCAGGTCGAATTCACAAAAATACCCTAAGATGGATTACCTCTTGAACGGTGAGGAATCCAAAAGACTTTTATATCGAAAAATACAACCTTCGGACTTTAAGCTTTGGCTGCCATTTCATGAAGACCCACAAAGTATTGGGCATTGGTCCGAAGAACCCACTGACCCAAAGGAAGCGTGTGAACAATGGTTTTCCAAAATCTTTTACAGATACGAAAATCTTTTGGGAGGCATGAATGCATTGATACATAAGACCACTGGTAATTTTATAGGCCAATGTGGATTACTGAAACAAACCGTGGACGCCATCCCAGAATTGGAAATTGGATATTCGATTCTACCTGCTTATCGAAATAAAGGATACGCTACAGAAGCCGCTGAAAGATGCAAGTCATTTGCTTTTGACCATACTTTGGCTAATTCATTGATATCTATAATTCACATAGAAAATAAGGCCTCGCAAAGAGTAGCTATCCTTAATGGCATGATATTGGATAAAACGACCCTCTACAAAAACAATCCCGTTCATATCTTTAGGGTATATTCTAAATAATCGATATTTTTCAGTTTCAATAGCAGTTCTGCAATGCAAAGAGATAACGCAACGAATTCTAAATCTACTAAACATATCATACCCGAAAAAAAGCATAGAGCCATATTTATTACTAATACATCAGATAAAAGTTTCTTTATCGACGCTCTACTAAGTGGTACTATTACCGATGGTTTTGAGGTACTGAATGGGTT
>JAGLKG010000313.1 GCA_023141835.1 Maribacter sp.
ATGGTCAGACCGAAGTGACCAAGGAAACCACTCAAAGCCTTCAATCAATGTCAAGCGGTGAGCAAAAAAAAGCCTTACTGAAGCATTTATTAACAACTGACCCCGACTATCTTATACTAGACAATCCCTTTGATAATCTAGACAAAGACTCTCAAGCTCAATTAAAGCAACTCCTTACCAATGTTGCCAAGGACATTGTGTTAATTCAAATCATAAGCAGAAAAGATGACCTCCTACCATTTATAACCCATTATTCCGATCTTCTCCATCGGGAATTAAGTTCACGTTCAGAATTTAAAACAATAGTAGCTGAAGAATCTCCAGTTAATTTTAAAGGATTCATCCCACCTCCTCTACAGCATATTGAGTTTGAATACGACACACTGATTGAACTTAAAAAAGTGAATGTAAGTTACAATGGCAGGCCCATTTTAAAAGATATCAATTGGAGAATAGGAAAAGGGGAGTTTTGGGAACTCAGCGGAAACAATGGGAGTGGAAAGACTACTATACTTTCAATGATTACTGGAGAAAATCCCAAAGGCTATGGCCAAAATCTATTTCTTTTTGGTCATATGAAGGGAAGCGGTGAGAGTGTCTGGGACATAAAAAAAAATATCGGCTATTTCACACCTTCCATGACCGACAAATTTACGGGGTATCATTCTGTTGAACACATGATGATTTCCGGTATACTGGATTCAGT
This sequence comes from Maribacter sp., assembly GCA_023141835.1. Lineage (GTDB taxonomy): Bacteria > Bacteroidota > Bacteroidia > Flavobacteriales > Flavobacteriaceae > Maribacter_A. Next base: position 707 of record JAGLKG010000313.1, read on the forward strand.
CGGTTTATACGTTCAGCCTACAGAAGCTCAACTACGGTTGGCAAAGGAATGGATGTTGCTCATTGATATGTGGAAGCTCAAAGACAAGCATTTTCATGACCTGACAATGGGTCAGAAAAGGTTGGTAATGACCACCAGGGCCATGATCAAACATCCCTTATTATTGATCTTGGACGAACCAACAGCTGGTCTTGACGATGATTCAGCCACTTTGTTGGTTTCTTTGGTGAACAAAATTGCGAAGGAAAGCAATTCGACCCTAATTTTTGTATCCCATAGGACAGAGCAAGGATTAAACCCTGATTTTGTCTTTAGACTAGAAATGAACGACGAAGGCTCCAGGGGCACTGTTCAATAAAAAAGCCATCCTGAACGAAATCAAAATGGCTTATTTTTTAATGCTGAGGGAAAACTTATTCCTTTCCTGCCAAAATTTTCTTTTTCAATGTATCAAACATTATTGGCGTTGCAATAAATACAGAAGAATAAGTACCCACGACAACCCCAACAATCATCGCAAACATAAATCCTCGAAGCGATTCACCGCCAAAAATGAATATGGTCAACAATACTACTAGGGTAGTCAAAGAGGTGTTCAAAGTACGACCTAATGTACTATTTACAGCGGAGTTGATGTTATCACCACCTTTCCAGCCATGCTCAAAGACAATTTCACGAATTCTGTCAAATACCACAACGGTATCGTTTAATGAATAGCCGATTACCGTTAGTATTGCAGCAATAAAAGCTTGATCAATCTCCATACTAAATGGCATAATTTCACCAGCTATTGAGAAGATTCCCAATACAATCAAAACATCATGGAATACAGCAGTAACCGCACCCAATGAGAATTGCCATTTTCTAAATCGCAATAATATGTATAAGAAAACCACGAACAAAGAGCCAATTATGGCCAAAAAAGCGTTGTTCTTAATATCATCAGCAATTGTTGGTCCCACTTTAACCGATTGCATGATACCAATGGTCTTTTCATCACTACCTACCCTAAAATCATCCTGGGTAGTACCATCTGGCAAGTACTTTTGCAGTGAAGTAAATAGTTTGTCTTGAATCTCAGCATCTACCTCAACACCTTCTACGTCTACTTTATAAGGTGTAGTAATTTTTATTTGATTCGGATCACCATAGGTTTTCACATTGGTTCCACTACCAAAAACAACATTCAGCTCTGATTTGATTTCTGAAGGGTTCACTTCTTTTTCAAAGCGCACTTGATAGGAACGCCCGCCGACAAAATCGACGCCCTGGTTTAATCCTGGCCCAAAGAACAAGGAGAACAATCCAATGCCAACCAAAATAAATGAAATGACATAAGCGATTTTCCGCTTGCTCAAGAAATTGATATTGATATTTTTAAACAGGTTTTTAGTAAGTGCAGTAGAGAAATCCAAGGACCTTCCTTTTCCGCTTACATACCAATCTACCAATAATCTTGTAATGAATATCGCCGTGAATAATGAAGTAAGAATACCTATCAATAAGGTAGTTGCAAAACCCTTTATGGGGCCTGATCCAAATAAGAACAATATCAATGCTGTTAAACCAGTGGTAATGTTTGCATCTAAAATTGAAGACAATGCATTCCCAAAACCATCAGCCACCGCCTGGGACTTTCCTTTTCCTTTGGCCAATTCCTCTTTGATACGTTCAAAAATAAGTACGTTCGCATCAACAGACATGCCTATGGTCAAAACAATACCTGCAATGCCAGGTAGCGTAAGCACGGCACTTAAACTGGTGAGGACTCCAAAAATCAGTAAGATGTTCAATAGTAAAGCTGTATCTGCAAATATTCCTGCCTTCCCATAATAGAAAACCATCCATATCAAAACAATTGCCATTGCAATTAGAAAAGACATAAATCCACTATCAATAGCTTCTTGACCCAAAGAAGGTCCCACTACGTTAGATTGGATTATCTCAGCTTTGGCAGGCAATTTACCCGCACGCAATACATTGGCAATATCTTTTGTTTCATCAATAGTAAACGTACCGGTAATTTCGGTTCCACCTCCTGAAATACCACCAACCACTGAGCATCCTGGAGCAGTATATACCTTATTATCCAAAACAACGGCAATACCTGTTCCGTTTATATTTGCGTCACTGGTTAATTTTTGCCACTCTTTTGCCCCTCTTGAGTTCATACTCATGCTAATGGCCGGTTTGCTGAATTGATCATAAGTGTCTCTCGCATCACTTACCACATCACCACTAATCCTCGGTGTTGCTGAACGATTTGATTTTAAAGCAAACAAGCTCAATATCTCAACATTGTCTGAAGAAGGACGCTCCCAAACGAATTTTGTAAACTGAATATCCGTTGGCAATAAACGAACAATCTCAGGCATTCTTAGATACTCCCCTATTTTAGCAGTATCCTTTATAGCAGCCCTGAACATGGCATTGTTTCCAGGAATAGCCGGAAGCAATAGATTATATAATGGGTTTACTTGGCTTGCAAGGTCGAAAGAATCTGTAGTATCGGACAATAAAGAATCCAACTCAGATTCTTCTTTAACCGGTTCTTCAACGACATCGGTTTTTACAATGGATTTGAGCTTTTCATTAGCAGCCAAAACAAATTGGCCAAAACTAGGGTTGTTTTGCTCATAGGTTTCCCAAAATTCCAATTGTGCGGTACTCGATAATAATTCTTGGGCCCGAGCTATATCCCTAGCTCCAGGCAATTCGACCAAAATACGTCCTGAGTTGCCTTCACGCTGGATGTTGGGCTGGGTAACACCAAAACCATCAATACGCTCGCGCAATACTTCAAAAGCTGATACGATGGACTCGTCTATTTTTCTACGAATGATTGGCTTGACCTCATCATCGGTCATTTGAAAGTTAATTTCATCGCTAAGCCCCTTATTGGCGAAAATCTCAGGGGAAGCCAAATTCCCATCCCCTTTTATGTCATCAAAAGCGTCAAAAAACAAATCTACATAGGTATCATCACTACTCTTGGAAGCTGTATCAGCATCTGCCAAAGCCTTATTGAAAATTGGATTTTTTGAATTATTGGCCAGACCTTTTAATATATCCTTTACCGATATTTGCAAGGTGACGTTGATTCCTCCCTTAAGATCTAGACCTTTATTCAATTCTTTTTTCTTGGCCTCATCGTAGCTGGTGTATCCTAATATGGGATTGCTTCCAATTGAATCCAAATACTTAACTTCCAAAGCCTCCCGCTTGGAAACGTAATTATCCTCAGCCTCTGAAATACTGCTTGCAGCATAAACTTCAGCATCCTTTTCAATTTTCCCCGTAATGAAAGTGTACGATAATTGATAGATACTAACTAGCCCGAACAAGAAGGCAAAAAGCTTTATAAGTCCTTTATTTTGCATTGGTTATGTATATTTTATGTGTGCTTTTCTCAACAGCCAGCAAATATATGATTTACACTAAGAATTGACAATATATTTCTGAGTTAATGTAAAAAACAAAAAGCACCCCACTATTTATATATTGGGATGCCTTTTATTAATTTATTTGAAACTATTGCCCTATACTTCCAAAAGACCATTGGTCTTGGAAACGCCTACCGCGCTCTCTTGCATTTTTGCTTTCTCGGCCTCTGATAGAGGAATGTCGACAATCTTCTCAATCCCATCTTTCCCTAAAATCACAGGTACTCCGATACAAATATCATTTAAACCATATTCTCCCTCAAGCAAGGTTGAGCAAGGGAACATTTTTTTCTGGTCACAGGCAATGGCCTGAACCATTGAAGACACTGCCGCACCTGGCGCATACCACGCACTGGTACCTAATAATTTTGTCAAGGTCGCACCACCCACTTTGGTATCCTCAACTACTTGCTGTAAACGATCGTCTGAAATAAATTCTGAAACACTGATACTATTTCTAGTGGCTTGTGACGACAAAGGAACCATACCTGTATCGCTATGGCCGCCAATGACCATACCATCAATGTCAGAGATAGGAGCATCCAAAGCCTCGGCCAATCTATATTTAAAACGAGCGCTATCCAGTGCCCCGCCCATCCCAATTATTTTATGCTTTGGTAATCCCGTCGTTTTGTGCACCAAATAGGTCATGGTATCCATAGGGTTGCTTACCACAATCAAGGTCACATTAGGCGAATGCTCAATTAAGTTTGAGGAAACCGTTTTAACGATTCCAGCATTAATTCCAATAAGCTCCTCACGGGTCATGCCCGGTTTTCTAGGAATCCCTGACGTAATTACGGCAATATCGCTACCGGCAGTTTTGGAATAATCATTTGTGGTGCCTGTAATTTTGGTATCAAATCCGTTTAAAGAAGCTGTCTGCATCAAGTCCATGGCCTTGCCTTCAGCATACCCTTCCTTAATGTCCAATATCACTACTTCAGACGCAAAATTCTTAATGGCAATATACTCAGCGCAACTAGCGCCAACAGCTCCTGCCCCTACTACGGTAACTTTCATATGTATATGGTTTAAAATTGTAATTTTTGATCATGCAAAAGTACTGATTCCTGATTGAAAAAAGATGACAAAAATCAGTTTAATATTTTTTTCGAATACCCTTTGAAACTATAATAAAACACAGAGATTGTTAAAAAAACAAGCGTTTCAACGAAGATTTCCAAAATATTTAACCGTACATCGAATTTTAACAATACCCAGCGCGTAATTCTCGTTCAATATCCACTAACCCCAAATCTATAATTATCTACCTGATGAAAAAACTCTTTTCATTCATTGCAATTATTGGCATAATACTGGCCAGTAACTGTTCTAGAATACCTGAAAATAATGATGCGGTAATTGGCATATGGGCCAATACATCTTCTTTGACAAACAGTGAATCCAGCAAGAGTTCCATTCGATTTGAATGGATTTTCAATGATGCCTATCTCGGGAGATACCATGTTCTGGAAGATGGAAATATTGTTGTTGAAACTGATTTTAAATGGACACAGGAAGATGGTATTTATACCATTTCATACCCAGGCATGGACAAAGCCGATGATTTGGTAAGCATGGAAGAATCTGAAGAAGGTACTGTACTGCAAGATGCCAAGGGTACTATTTTGGCCATACGAGAATAACAAACAATTATAAATGGGAGCGCAAAAGCCCTGGCATTAGTTCCAGGGCTTTCGTTATTTGACTTCAATAGTTTTTTTTACCTAAACCCAAAACTTACCCCTACTGACAATGTATTGAATTCGGCCAACGCATAATCTGCATGTAATCTAAAAAACCCAAGTTTTAATTTAGTACCCACGTTTGCGGTAACTCCGCTTGCATCCTTATCAATCGAAAAAGGATCTACATATTGCTGTTGAAAAGGGCCAGACTGTACTATGTAGGTCCCCAATACATCAGTAGATGATTTACCTGTAAGGTATCCAACTCCACCATAAAAATTAATAATCGGAAGTTTAGTGGAAACTACGGCTTGAAATACCCAAGTATTCAGTACCATTTCCAACTTTTGATTGTCTCCAGCAATAATATTGGAATTGGTGAAATCATATGAAGCATCTAAATGGGTATATCCAATAACCGCAGAAATTGCTATTGGCAAAATCTTATCAGCAGGTAAATGTTTGGTAAACTCATGTTGGATTCCAAAACCATACATGCTCATTCCAAAATCCTCGGTATCGACTTTAGGTAAGAATCTAGCTTTAAGCTCGGTACCTTTAATAATACCTACACTTGCCTGAATGAAGCCTGATGGGACAAAATTTATATCCTCGGAAGCCAAACCTGAAGGCAATTCAAAGTCGGTGCGCAAAGCACCACCGGCACCTTCAATAAAAACACCCACACCTTCGATATCGCCTAAAGCGGTGGATACCGTTTGTATAGTACCTCCTCCGGCCAATTGTAGGTTCTCATAATCCGAGGTATCAAGGACAAAAGATTTCTTATCGGCCTTGTTCTTAAAATTTGACATATTACCGATTACTGAAATTTCAAATCCTGCCAGAGGTTTAGCATCTGCAGTATTATACCAACCGCTCGAGATACTATACATTATACCTTCTGAAGCGGGTGACAGATAATCTGTTGTGAATTTTTCAGCATCATTGAGGCCAGCTGCCAATATTTCATTGATATTGGACTGTGCCATGGCTTGATAGCTACATGCCACAAGCATTAAGGGAAATAGTTTTTTCATCTGTGCGAATTTTCCCTAAAACTAAAAACTCTGACGTTTCTGTCAGAGTTTTTGTTGTGAAAGTGCTATTTCTTATACATCAATGTTCGCATAAACGGCATTTTTCTCAATGAATTCTCTTCGAGGTGGTACTTCATCACCCATTAACATCGAAAATACCCTATCAGATTCTGTAGCGTTATCGATGGTAATTTGCCTTAAAGTCCTAAACTCAGGATTCATGGTCGTGTCCCATAATTGTTCCGCGTTCATTTCACCCAAACCTTTGTAGCGTTGAATACCAACACTGCCGTTAAAACTCTCTGCAATCTCATCACGCTCTTTATCAGACCAGGCGTAACGCTTTTTACTTCCTTTCTTAACAAGATATAATGGTGGGGTAGCAATAAAAACATGACCGTTCTCAATCAATTCACGCATATATCGGAAGAAGAATGTTAAGATTAGGGTTTCAATATGACTACCATCAACATCGGCATCACACATAATGACCACCTTATGGTAGCGCAATTTTTCTAGGTTCAAAGCCTTACTATCCTCTTCGGTACCAATGGTTACACCAAGTGCAGTATATATATTTTTTATCTCTTCGTTTTCAAAAACACGATGTGGCATTGCTTTTTCGACATTCAATATCTTACCACGAAGTGGAAGAATAGCCTGGAACATTCTGTCTCTACCTTGTTTGGCCGTACCACCTGCCGAATCTCCCTCAACAAGAAAAACTTCACAATTTACAGGATCTTGATCAGAACAATCGGACAATTTTCCAGGAAGCCCTCCAATACTCATTACCGTTTTACGCTGTACCATTTCACGGGCCTTGGTAGCAGCATGACGAGCCGTAGCCGCTAAAACTACTTTTTGGACAATGATTTTGGCATCATCTGGATGTTCTTCCAAATAATTGGTCAACATTTCTGAAACCGATTGGCTTACTGCCGAGGAAACTTCCCTATTTCCCAATTTAGTCTTGGTCTGACCTTCAAATTGGGGTTCGGCAACCTTAACGGATACTATCGCGGTCAAACCTTCCCTAAAGTCATCTCCTTGCACTTCAAACTTCAACTTATCCAACATGCCTGAAGCATCAGCGTACTTCTTTAAGGTGCTCGTTAACCCTCTTCTAAAACCCGATAAATGTGTACCTCCTTCATGGGTATTGATATTGTTCACATAAGAATGTAAGTTCTCAGTATAACTCGTATTATAAATCATAGCAACCTCAACAGGAATGCCATTTTTTTCACCTTCCATTGAAATTACGGAATTTATCAAGGATTCACGATTACCGTCCAAAAACCGAACAAACTCCTTTAACCCTTCATCGGAATAGAAAGTCTCAGTAACAAACTCTCCCTTTTCATCCTTTTGGCGTCTGTCTGTAATTGTAATGGTAACCCCTTTATTTAAAAAAGAAAGCTCCCTCATCCTATTCGCCAAAGTCTCATAGCTATATTCGATGGTTTGGGTAAAAATGGTCTCATCTGGATGGAAAGTTATTACCGTACCCCTCTCTGTCGTTTCCCCAATACTTTTTACTGGATATAGGGATTTACCTCTTTCATATTCCTGTTCCCAAATTTTACCATCTCTATGAACGGTTGCTCTTAAATGATCTGAAAGAGCGTTCACTACTGAGACTCCAACTCCGTGAAGTCCTCCGGATACCTTATAAGAATCTTTATCGAACTTACCACCAGCTCCGATCTTGGTCATTACAACCTCTAATGCAGATACGCCTTCTTTTTTATGTAGATCTACAGGAATTCCGCGACCATTATCTTTTGTTGTAACTGAGTTATCCTCATTTATGGTAACATTAATGGTGTCACAATGTCCTCCCATGGCCTCATCAATAGAGTTATCCACTACTTCATACACCAAATGATGCAAACCCCTTACACCTATATCACCGATATACATTGAGGGGCGCATACGCACATGTTCCATACCCTCAAGGGCCTGAATACTATCAGCTGAATAATCCTTTTTATTTACTTCTTCGCTCATAAATTAATTTGTTCTGATCATTATAATTTTAGCAATCTTACAAAGATAACCAATACCCTATGCAATATAGGTTTATAGGCATTTTTAAACCACTAAGTTATCAACAAAAATTGTAAAAAATATGAAGCCGTGAATTTGGTTTTCACCACCGATTTTTTATTGAAAAACAGCGGTACTATTATGGAGAATATACAGGTTCATTTCATTGGGTTCCTAATGCCCCATCCAAAATTTTCTGTAGTAAAAAA
>JAGLKG010000314.1 GCA_023141835.1 Maribacter sp.
CAGCTGCTTCAAGTAGACCTTCAGCCACCCCTAAAAATTGAAAAGATCACCCAAGACGGACAACCCCTAAAGTTTATCTCCAATGGCAATGCCCATTTTGTGCAGCTGTCCAAACCCCAGGAAAAAGGGGCCTATAATGAAATCTTAATACAGTATTCCGGTCACCCTAAAGAAGCAATACGGGCGCCCTGGGACGGTGGGTTCTCTTGGAAAAAGGACGTTAACGGGAAACATTTTGTGGCAACAAGTTGCCAAGGTCTTGGTGCCAGTGTCTGGTGGCCCAACAAAGACCATATGTACGACGAGGTAGACAGTATGGCCATTAGTGTCACCGTGCCCAAGGGTTTAATGAATGTCTCTAACGGCCGATTACGAAAGGTAGAGGAACATGAACGCACCAACACCTACCACTGGTTTGTGGCCAATCCCATCAATAATTATGGGGTAAATGTAAACATTGGGGATTATGTTCATTTTGGGGAAACTTACCAAGGAGAGAATGGGCCTTTGGACATGGATTACTATGTCTTAAAGGACCATCTGGACAAGGCCAAAAAACAATTTAAACAATCCCCTATGATGATGGAGGCCTTCGAACATTGGTTTGGCCCCTACCCTTTTTATGAGGACAGCTTTAAATTGGTCGAAGTGCCTTATTTGGGTATGGAACACCAAAGCTCGGTGACCTATGGCAACCAATACCAGAACGGGTATTTGGGCAGGGACCTGTCCGGGACGGGCTGGGGACTGAAGTTCGATTTTATCATCATACACGAGGCGGGGCACGAATGGTTTGCCAATAATATTACGTATACAGATGCGGCGGATATGTGGATCCACGAAGGTTTTACGGCCTATTCCGAAAACCTCTACTTGGATTACCATTTTGGTACCGAGGCAGCGGCCGATTATGTAATCGGTACCCGGGCACTTATTGCCAATGACCGCCCGATGATCGGGCAGTACAATGTGAATAACGAAGGTTCTTCAGATATGTACTACAAAGGGGCCAATATACTGCATACACTACGGCAGTTAATCGAGGACGATGAACAATGGCGCCGTATTTTACGGGGATTGAACAAGAAGTTCTACCACCAAACGGTAAGCTCTGCCCAAGTAGAGGGGTATATCTGCGAACATTTAGGCAAGGATTTGACCGCTTTTTTTGATCAATACCTGCGTACGACAAACATTCCACTGTTAGAGTATACCCTGGACGGTACAAAATTAAAATACCGCTATACCCAAATCGTAGCCGGTTTTGATATGCCAGTGCAGCTGCACATTGATGGAGAGCCGCAATGGATTTTCCCCAGTGCCGAATGGCAGACCAAAGTGTTAAAAGGTGACCTTTCGAACCTAAAAATTGATAGGAATTTTTACATAGAATCCATCTTTATAGGTAAAAAATAATAATTAAAAATCACTTGCTTTGGCTTTGGCCTTGAATATTGCTTTTCCTATAATTATTTCATAATAAAAATCGAATTATTTTTTTGACTCCGCCTTAGTAATAGTTATCTCAGGAATAGCATCTAACGAGTTATTACTCTTTTCAGCGTATAAATAATTGTACTATCCCTTTTTTTAAAATAAATTAGAAAATAGCCAAACTCTTTGGAGGAACTTAAACCATAGGTCATTGACCTTCATGAGCTGTTAGCGCTAAATGTACTCGAGGCAGCGCAAGAATATATAACACATTAACATAGAAATAGTTTGAGCTTGCCGGAAAGGTCAATGTAAAAAACCCGAACGGGTTGCGTTTATTGCTTCACTCACTTTTTGCTTGGTGTCAATTGTTCATATATTTTCCTAATTTCTAACTCATGCTCTTCAAAATACTCAAATGGGAACAAGGTATAATATATATTAAGCGACTTATCGTTTATTTTGTTTTTCTCTATAAATTCGGCGAAATCTTTAAAATCACTTTCTTCAACTCGTACGGGAGTATTATTTGGTGCTATGAATTTGAGAAAAATATTGTCAGCGACACTATCTGATTGATTTTGGGCATCTCTGATCAGTTTTTTTAAACTGAATCGCTTACTTCGCAATTTGGCATCAGATTCAATGGGGTTTATCTCATTTCGAAACTTATAAACCATAGTCTCACCTTTCTTCAAACCCTTAGTAGTAAAAAAGAATAAGAGTCCTGCCGGCGCATTTATAGTAGGGTCGCGGAGACTTAAGGAATCAGGAATACTAATCCCCATTATGTTTAAAGAATCCGGGATAATCCGCCAATTCTTCAATGCATTTGCATTGTCAATTTTTGAAGGCATATGTTCTTTCTGTATGTCAATGAATCTTTTCATCCATGTCTTACCTTCAATTGGAAGAGGCTCTGGTTTAATAGCATTGACCGTTATTGAATCTGTTGCCCAACCAGATTGACCGCGGTCATCTTTAACCCTAAGTTTTACATTATATGTTCCTGCATCTACAAAGACATGCGTTACTATAGGGCCTTTAGTAGTGTCATTTATTACCGATCTATCTCCAAAATCCCAGTCATAACTGACTATGGTTCCATCATCATCGGTAGATTCGCTTCCGTTAAATTCTACTTTTAAGGGTAAAGTATCATTCGTAATTACTTTGGTCTTAATTATGGCTTTAGGCGATTTATCAAGTTTAACCTCTATTTGAATGGTATCCGTATCTGTTAACCCGTGTATATTGGTAACGGTTAGTTGAACTTCTAAGGTGTTTGCTGTATTAAATACATGCACTGGGTTTTGCTCGGTGGAAAAGGAGCCATTCTTAAAATCCCATTCATA
>JAGLKG010000315.1 GCA_023141835.1 Maribacter sp.
GGTCTCTCTTTCTACTCTGCGCTCAATAGTGCGCTCAGCTGCTTTTTCCGCTCTTTTACCTAGTTTTTTTAAAAGTTGGCCATTGACATTCGTTGCAAACCCCAGCATTAATATGCAGGATACGACATATCTTAACGATCCCATAGAAGTTTTCATAATCAAAACTTAGTGTTCCTTAAAGATAAGAAATAATACTATTTGTTTTATTATCAAATAGTTATGGATGTAATCTTAACTGCCTGTCATCGTATACAAGATATAGAAGATAAAGGTTGCTTTGATGCCCTTTGCTGTATACGGAAGGCAGAATTGTGTGTCTGGTAATGAATGGCGTACAAATGGTAAAAGAGCTCTTTAATTCAACTGATAAATGATTATTGAATTTTTCTGGTCTTGCGTGACGAGCTCTAGTTTTCTGTCGTTTTCCATATCCGTCAAATCTATAAATGACGCACCAAAAACAGGAAAGTTGGAGATTGATTTGGCTTGACTATCAAATAAATAGACTTTTTGGTTTTGAATATCGGTTACACTTACATAAATTTTATCATAGATATAGAATATCTTGGGTTGGGTGTACACCCCAAAATCGAGTTCGACTTTTCGACCTCTAATACTCAGCACATTGTCATTCATATAAACAAAGGTGTTGTTTGTGGCGTCAATACCATGATCTTCGTTTAAATTTAGATTTGTGGCATTGATTTTTCCATTGGGTGCAATCTGCCGCAAGATTCCTTTCTTATCTGTTAAAACAAATTTGTTTTTATACAGATAAACGGCATTGGCCGAGAAATCTATTTTTCCGTTCACGGTAGTCCGCACATCACCAACTCGGTTAAGGATCTTTAGGGTTCCATCTTCCAACTGAAAGGCTAGATAATCTTTTTTTGCAATTCTAAAATGCTTAGGAGTACCCTGGATGGCACTTTTCGCTCTAGTATACTTAAACCCTTTAACAATTGCTCCCTTATTGTTGTACATAAAAACTTTATCACCCTGGGTGACCACAAAGCGGTACTCTTTTTTATTGTCATAATTGAATATAGCAAGGGGATTAAGATTTCCTCCTTTAAATCTTTTCGTGAAGGGAGGCACTTCTTTTCCATTGCGGTCCAAAATCACGAACTGATCATTGGTCGTAAAAGCCAATTGTAGTCGTCTATTTTTATAAAGGTCCACTTGGAGAATTTTGCCTTGAATTTTGCCTTCCAGCTGTTTTTTCCAAAGAACTTTACCTTCGGTTGAAATCAGGTATAGGTTATTTAAGTTATCCTGAACCACAACCTCTTTTTTGTTTGTCCTGTGATTTGTCACAAACTGTGGAAATGTCGCTAGTTCACCATCCAATTGAACGGTGTAAAGCGATGAAACCGTGTTTATCTTCGATTTTCTTGCTGTTTGACGAATGACCAAACTGGTGTGATAGAACTCTTGGTCAGCCACAACTTGTACCGCAAATGTGCTATTACCGAATCCCAATCTTTTGAAATCGTTGTACAGGTCTTTAGAAAAATCAGCGTTCAGTATACGTTCAATTCGGTCAGAATTTGCCACAAAAAGAATAGATGATTCATTGGCCAAGACTTCTTGTGCTGAAATATAAGTGTCGGTTTTTTCGAAAGTAGATCCGCTCTTATAATTGTTGATTATTTCTTGTAACAATTCCTTGTTTGGGGAAAAGACAAAGGCATTTTCTATGATAGTGCAGAAGTTTGCCTTAAAGTTTGACACTATTGGGGCCAAGTAAATGTTCAGGAAGTCGGTCGTGCCGAGTTCCAATATCTGATTTCCCTGATATTCTGATTCAGATGTCTTTAGGCCTACAATATATTCGGATATCCTCTCGGAACCGTAGGTGTTCAAAAGGACCGCTTTACTATTGTTTTGATAAATAAAACCAATCTCCTCAATGGTGTTGAAAAGTGAATCTTTTTCGGAAGCGAAATTCAAATATTGTTGCCGGTTTCTTGCAAATACACTATAATCATCGAACGTATAGGATAAGATGGCATCGGCATTCCTAGGGGCAAAGGAAGGTGTGGAGTTCAATAAGGGATTTGTGTCTTTGAACAGATTTACATAATTTTTTAGCGAATCATTTGCCACAGATATTCCATTTAAAGAAAAATGGTTTTGGCTCACGTTCAAGTCAACAGAAATCCAATCTGAAAAATTGGAGCCCCTTAATTCGATATTCTCTTTCAAAATTGATTTGAAAAGAGGTTCACTATTTTCAAGATTGATGAATACCGAGGCCGTTTTTGTTGAGCTAGCAATTTTATAGAGTCTCTCTAAGGTCTCTGGACTTTTGGATCCAAAATATTTAGACAAGTTTTCCAAAATCACTTGTGAGGAACTAATGACGATTTTATCACCATATACCATTTCATAGAGCACATCATCTTCTATTTTGTATTTATTGATTTTCTTATCTGCTAATGAAATTGATTCTTTACTTATGTTTTGGGTACTGTCTAAAACGAATGTACTTGCAGAGTCAGTTGTGACGAAAGTGAATTCATAATTTTCTTTTCCTAATTCTGAAAAGGCCAGCAATGATGGAGCTTGGGTATTGACCCTATCTAGCTGCCCTACTCCCTTGATTATAGAGGAGTAGATGTTAAAGGATTCAAATTTAGAGATGAAATTATTGTTTTTCAGGCTGCTTTTAAAACCATTAAGGTCATTTATCTTAATTAAGACAACAGCATTTTGAGGCGCAAACTCCAGTAGGGAATTTGTCTGGTTTTGCTGTTTTCCGCACCCAAGAACCAATAGAAGAACAAGACCAATAAAAAATCTGGAAGTCATCAAAAAAGATTTATCGCGAAGTTAGTTTTTTAAAGGTTCAGAGTCAACTGTTCGGGCAATAGCCTAAAACTTTTTCTATGGTATTTGGTAATGCCATATTCACGAATGGCTTCCCTATGCTCTTTAGTAGGGTAGCCTTTGTTTTTTTTCCAATTGTACATGGGAAACTCCTCATGAAGCCTTTCCATATAGTCATCACGGTACGTTTTGGCTAAAACCGATGCCGCAGCTATGCTCATGTACTTGCTATCACCTTTTACAATACATTCAAAGGCAACATTCCTATAAGCCTTAAATCTATTACCATCGACGATAATGAATTTAGGCTCTACTTTTAATTCATTTATGGCCTTATGCATGGCAAGTATAGAGGCGTTCAATATATTGATTTCATCAATCTTTTCTGAATAAACATGGGCAACTCCAAAGCAAATAGCCTCTTCTTCTAGGATGGGCCTAAGCCCTTTTCGCTTATTTTCTGAAAGTAATTTTGAATCATTGAGAATCCCATTTTTAAAGTTTTTGGGAAGGATTAGAGCTGCTGCCGTCACTGGTCCAGCTAGACAGCCTCTTCCGGCTTCGTCCGTACCAACTTCGTCAAAAATCCTAAAATAACTTTTTAGCATAGGTCTTTAGTGACGTTCCTGACTAAGAGACTGTTTTGAATTCTATCAATTGCTTTTGTAATAGTTCTTGGTCATTTCCTCCATTACCCAATTTGTGCGGATTGCACTTTCTCCCGTACTGGGACAAGTCCCTTTTCCTAGTAAATCGTTGACCACCGTTTCGATCAATGGTTGTTGGATATGGTGGGGCAGTTCAAATTCCAAGATTTCAATAGCCGTATTGGATTTTTCAACAAAGATTTTGGGTTCGCCAAAAAAAGAGGTTCGAATCTGGCCTTTTGAGCCTATAATGGTCATTTGATCCTTTTCAGCAATTTTGTCCACAGTAAAACACCAAGAACCCGTGCCTAATATTCCATTTTCAAATACGAAACTGGAAGTAATAATGTCCGCAGCTTTATATTGCCCTGCTTGATTGGCCGCATATCCTGATACTGATTGTATGGGGCCTAAAGCGTAATCTAGATAATCCAATTGATGTGATGCCAAATCAAAAAAGTAACCGCCCCCTGCCACCTCGGGATCTATACGCCAATTAACTGGCATTGGTGCCGTAATTTTTGCAACAATATCGGGATCTAAGGTTTTGTGGAGTTCAATATTTACCATACGAATATCACCAATAGTACCCGCTTCCAGCAATGATTTAATTTTTTCAAAATTGGGAAGCCTTCTTCGGTAGTATGCAATGTACAAAGGAACTTTAGCTTGATAGCAAGCATCGATCATTTCTTGACATTCAGTAGTTGTTCGTGCCATTGGTTTTTCAACGTAAACCGGTTTGCCAGCCTGTGCCGCTTTTAAAGTCAAGGAACTATGTGCATTTGGAGGAGTGGCAATATAAATGGCATTTACTTCTGGGTCTTGGATCAATGCATCCGCATTGTCGTACCATCGGCCCACACCATGACGCTCTGCATAACTTTTGGCCTTTTCACCATTGCGCCGCATGACGGCAACCAATTCGGACCCTTCTACTTTTTGCATGGCAGGAGCACTTTTTACCTCACAAACGTCACCCACGCCTATAATGCCCCACTTTATTTTGTCTCCACTGATTTTCTTTTCCATAGTATACATTATTATCTTAAACTAAACCGGGCCAACAGCTTGTCCCATACTTTATCATTGATAGGAATTCCTTCTTTCATGTGTTTGGCCCTTCTTTTTCTGGTTTGGCTGCCAGGATATTCAATAGCGCTTCCTTCCTTTTCGGGAGCAACATTAATAACATGATCGATTATTTCATCAACCAGTTCCTTATGCCTGTCATCACTGTTCATTTGCTTGGTATCAAAACAAATAAATACTTGCGATAGTCCGTACTCTACTTCCATTTCTCCGATTTTGGCAGTTGATTTCCCCGAAGAAAGTAAGGTTACCAATAAATCTACCAAGATGGAAAGTCCGGATCCTTTCCAATAGCCGGTCGGGAGCAATCTCTTAGAATCCACAATCGCCTTTGGATTGGTGGTCAATTCTCCTTCGGCGTTGTACCCTCCTGGGAACGGAAGTTCTTTGCCGTCTAAGGCCAATTGCCACATTTTGCCATAGGAGAATTGCGATAATGACATGTCGAGTACAATATGCCCTTCTTCCCTGGGCACTGCGACTATCAACGGGTTGTTCCCAGTATTGGCCTCCTTGGCGCCCCATGAGGGCATGTTCGGGGAAGTATTCGTAAAACATAATGCTATGCACCCTGCTTCTGCAGCTTGCCAACCATAGGATCCCCCGCGCATCCAATGGCTGCCATTTTGAAGGGCCACACAGCCCATACCCGATTCTTTGGCCAATTCAATTGCTCGTTTTATGCAGAAATCGGCATTTAAAGGGCCAGCACCCAATTTTCCATTCCAACGTTCAAAGCTTCCCAAGGCCAATTCCCTTTCGGGTTTTACTCCTAGTTGCACATAGCCATCCGTTATAGTTTTTAAAAATTCCTCGAATCGGTTTACACCATGGGAATGATAGCCGTCTGCCGTGGAATTGGCAAATATCTTAGCACATAACTTCGACTCTTCCTTAGAAAACCCGGTCTTGGAAAGAATCTGTTCAAATACCTCGATTAATTTTTTATAGGTAACTACTGCCATATGATTTTCTATTAGTGTCACATCCGTAGTTACATTGAAAACAAATGGAATCAATGATTTTAGAAGGACATTTCTATTAACTTTTTTACAAACTTAGCATGGCTTTGACCACACCCGTCTCGGGTTTTAACCAGGCATCAAAATTTTCGATCATCTCTACAAAGGGTATTTCATGTGTGATATAGGCATCAGTTGGGAACTCTCCGCTTTCCAATACTTCTTTTACCTTTAGCATATCTTCCATGGTTGCATTTCTACTGCACATTAAGGTTGTCTCCCTACTATGTATAAAGGGATGATTAAAACTTAGGTTTCCTTTGTGGTGGCCTACCAATACATATTTGCCCCCATGGGCCATATATTGTACCCCTGATTCCAAGGCTTTTTTATTACCTGTGGCATCGATTACTACAGTTGGGAGTTCGTTATGGTTACAGGCCAACAGCGATTCCAATGGATTTTCCAAGGCATTAACGAGATGGTCAACTCCAAAAGCTTCTTTTGCAAGCTTTAGACGCTCGTTATTCACGTCCATGGCGATGACTTTTGCGCCTGCCACTTGTGCCAGTTTTATGATACCGAAACCAATGGGGCCGCATCCGACGACCAATACCGATTCACCTTTTTGAATCTGTGCCCTACGTAGGCTATGGGCACCAATGGCCAGGGGCTCTACGATGGCAATCTCTTTATCGTTTAAAGTACCAGAAGGTATTAATATATCCGTGGGTAAGCTAATGATCTCCTGCATTCCTCCATCAGTATGTACGCCCAAAACGGCTATATCGGTACAGCAATTGGTCTTTCCATTTCTACAGGCAATGCATTTTCCACAACTCAGATAGGGCATAATGATTACCTTATCACCAGGCTCCATTCCTTGTGGGTTATCATCAATCTCCAATATTTCAGCGGCTAATTCGTGGCCCAAAACCCTGGGATAAGTGAAAAATGATTGGTTGCCCTGATAGGCATGAAGATCGGTTCCGCAAATACCGATTTTGGTAATCCGAAGCAAAGCTTCACCTTCTTTGCGTTTTGGCGGACTTTTTTCTTCCAATACAAAGGTTCCGGGTTCTTTACAAACTATATATTTCATTTTTTTTTCAAAAATAAGTATTAGAGACCAAAAATTCGAGGTAACCAGAGACTTAGTTCAGGGATATAAGTAATAGGCATCAACGCTACCAACATGGCCAAAAACAATGGCATTTGATTTTTGGTGCAAAATTTCCCATAACGGCCCCGGAAACTTTGGTCATCGCCAAACTACCGACTTTCAGCATCTCAAGAGCCTGTCTTTCCGAACCTAATTTCAAAACCTTGGTGTTGGATATGTCAGCACAGCCATATAAGAAAAGTAACAAGAGAAAAACCAATCTAATTTTCATTTCTATAGGTGTATTTTGAAAAGAACCCATGTTATAAGACAATGGGGCTAGGCCTACAATCGGTTCTTTGGAATGATGGTCCCGAAACATAAAAAAATAACATCTTAGGTACCTAAAGTATAGGTTTAGAGTTTAAGACCCAAACTATGTTTAAAAAAAAATATTATTCTAAATTTCTACTTTCTATAGTATCAAAGTGTTAGAGGTATTAAGTACAGCTAAATATTGATGATAGTGTCCTAGAAAATTATACAAGGTCTTTTAAGAAAGAAACTATCCTTGTTGCGAAGTAAACAAAAGGCGCCCATTAGTCAGTAGATGTCTCAAGTATTTTGGTCAAGAGACAAAATAAAAAATTATTCCTGAGATTTAATCAAGAAGGTTATAGACAACTTCATATGTTTTATATTATGCGTTGTTGCCAAAACTTTCACATTATATTAGGAACAAAAAAATTAACTTTGTGCGGTAAGCTGTTTTATGAAATATTTCTTCCTACTACTATTAATAATAAGTTGTCCTATACTTCACGCCCAGGTTAATCCCGTTTCACCTGCTAAAAATAAAGGTGTACCGAAGCCCCAAAACGATCAGCGTAGGAGGGTGCTTCCGAAAACGGAAGATGTTGTAATCGATATAAAGGAATATAAGATCATTTCTTTTGCAAGGGATACCACATATTTGGATACCACACTTACCATTCAGAAAGAATACAAGTACAATTACCTGAGAAAGGATGATTTTGAATTGATGCCGTTTTCTAATGTTGGGCAGCCTTATAATAAATTGGGTGTTGATTTTGAACGAAGCCATCTTTATCCTTTAATGGGCGCAAAGGCCAAACACTACAATTATTTTGAGGTAGAGGATATAGAATATTACCATGTTCCGACACCAATGACCGATTTGTTTTTTAAAACAACTTTTGAACAGGGCCAATTGTTGGATGCCTTGTTGACGTTCAATACGTCTCCAAGGTTTAATTTTTCTATTGCTTTTAAAGGTTTTCGATCACTTGGTAAATATCAACTAGATCAATCGCAATCAGGAAATTTTAGGTCAACGGCTAATTACATATCTGAAAATGGGCGTTATGGATTAAGATCTCATATAGCAGCTCAAGATATCCTAACTGAGGAAAATGGGGGGTTGATTAGCAAGGAAGAACAATTTGAATCAGGTGATCCAGATTATACAGATAGATCCCGTATAGACACTCGGTTGACTGGCACGGATATTGCCAATAACAAGATATTGGGAAAAAGGTATTTCCTAGAGCATCACTATAAGTTATTGCGCACTAGGAAAGATTCAAGTATAGTGGAGAAGACTTCTTTGGCCATAGGGCATTCCTTTAATTATGAAACAAAGTACTATCAATACAAGCAAAATACCCCAAGCGATTATTTTGGTTCTGTTTTTGTTTCCCCAATAAATGACAAGGCAAGCCTAAAAACCATGTACAATGAATTTAATATGCAATTCTATAATGCAACTCTTGGGAAGTTGCAGGGAAGCATAAGTCTCTATAACTACAATTATTATTTCAATAGTCTGTTGGTCACGGCAGATGGGCAGTCCATTCAAAGTCAATTAAAAGGAGAGGAGATTAGTCTGGGGGCCAAGTATTTAAAAACCATTGGGGGCTTCGTTGTAAAGGGTAGCGGAAAATACAATCTCTCAGGGGACTTGACTACGAGTATTTTAGATGCCTCGACCAGTTACAGGTTCAATGATAAAATCAAAATAGATTTTTCGTTGCATTCTTCCGCCAGAATGCCCGATTTCAATTTCCTGCTATATCAAAGTGAATACGAAAATTACAACTGGCAGAATACTGCAAGCTTCGAAAATCAGAAAGTAAACAGTCTCCAATTTAATCTAGATTCAAAAATTTGGGGTAGCCTTAGTACCAAATATACCAATATTGACAATTATACTTATTTTGCTGTAGACCCAAATCAACAATTGGTAGAAGGTCAAGAACAGGCAACGATAAAACCTTTTCAAGAAAGCAATAGTGTGGGTCATTTAAAGGTTAAGTATGCTAAGGAGTTTAAACTTGGCGGCTTTGCTCTTAATAACACATTAATGTATCAGAATGTCTCCCAAACCAGTGAAGTACTCAATGTGCCTCAATTGGTAACCAGAAATACCCTATATTTTTCATCTGATGTTTTTAATAAGGCTATGTATCTGCAAACGGGAGTTACCTTTAAGTACTTTACGTCCTATACGATGGATGCTTACAACCCTGTGCTGGGTGAGTTCTATATTCAGGATAGTGAGAAATTGGGTGGCTTTCCGATGTTGGATTTTTTCATTAATGCCAAAATACAGCAAACCCGTGTTTATTTAAAGGCAGAACATTTCAATTCTTCGTTCTCAGGATACAATTTTTATTCAGCGCCAAACTATCCCTATCGGGACTTTGTTATTCGGTTTGGACTGGTATGGAATTTCTTCTCATAGTGAAACTCTATTTTGATAAGAGTGCAAGGCATATTCAAAATGGCAAGTTGAAATAACCCCGTTGAAGAAGTGTGATTCATTTTTTAATTTCCAACCAAGGATAGGTCTGTTTTTTTTTCGGTGTTGTTATGGTCGCTGCCATATAGGGGGTGGCGAGCTTTCACCACTCGCTTTTTATAATGATATCAAGGAGTGTGGGTGCGATTATAATAGAGTTCATCCCGATAGTTATCGGGAGGCTCAATCCCTGTTCCAAATTTTTTTTCATGCATTGGTTCTTGCTATTCAGGGGGTTAGGATGTTTTTTGAAAAAAGGATTAAAAAAAAATGATTTATGTATTGTGTAAAGTAAAAAACCATCTTATATTTGCACCCGCTTTGAGGCTGAGGCGTCAGAGATATAGATTGAAAGAGTTCATTGGAATATTGTAAAGACAGCGTATAGAGTACATAATTGGATGTACTTTTTATATAAGAATTTGAATCGAGAGACGGGGCCGGGAGGAGCTTTTAGGTTGTTGTGACTTACATTATATAAGAATCAACGATGAAGAGTTTGATCCTGGCTCAG
>JAGLKG010000316.1 GCA_023141835.1 Maribacter sp.
GAACCGTCCTCATATTTAATCAGTCTGAATCGTTCATCCCTAATAGCAATGTTACCCTCACCATAAAATGAAAGCGAAGGATACTCCCATTTTTTTTCAGGGTTTTTGATTAAATCCACAAGGGAGTGTCCTTCCAACAGTTCAGAGGGTGGTAGTTTACACAGATCGATTAAAGTGGGATAAATATCCAAAAGTTGAACAGGTGCGGTACGTGTTTGCGCACTATTTCCATTTACATCTTTGAAAATCAGCAAAGTCCGTGTGTCCCGTTCCCAAAGTGCCTGTTTCGCAAACCTATTTTTTTCGCCTAAATGATAACCGTGGTCGGCCCATAAAACGATAACGGTATTATCTGCATGTTCTGAGTTTTCCAATGCGTCAAGGATCTTGCCTACTTGGGCATCAACGAAAGCAACACAAGCCATATAGGCCTGTATGGTATTTTTCCATTCACCAGACTTTATAAGTTCCTCGGTTGTTGGCATCATGGGAGCGTCTGCCACTTTTCTGGCAAAGTCTGGGATGTCGTCAAAATCGTTTTTATTGTAGGGTGGTGTTTCAATGCTGTCTAAAGGAAACATATCAAACCATTTTTTAGGGGCATACCAAGGAACATGTGGACGAACAAAACCTACGGCTAGAAAAAAGGGTTTGTCATAGGTTTGCTGAAGTTTATCAACGGCCCATTTAGCACTTTGGTAGTCGGTCATTAAACTGTCTTGTTCGGGGTAGGCTCCCCAGTCTGTTTGGGTGCTTCCGGTTTTGTTATCCATTTTTGATGGATCGTAATTGAATCTTTGCTTTGGTTTTGGTCCCATCCAGGCAAATTTCCCACCATATTCATCAAAGGTCTTGGCGGCATCCCCATTGTGGTAAATCTTTCCAACAGCCATTGATTTATAACCATATTGTTCAAAATAATCAGGCATAAAAATGGCTTTATTCAGTGCTGCATTCCCTTTTTTGATATGTATATCTTTTAGCTGAAGATAATTACCGCTTGTTGAAGGGTAGAGGCCTGTCATGATACTAGCACGCGAAGGTCCACATATTGGTGCTTGACAATGTGCATTGGTAAATAATGTGCCTTTCTGGGCCAATCTATCTATGTTTGGAGTTGGAATTTTTATTGAACCCCCCATGCAGTTTACATAATCATTCAAATCATCAATGGCAATAAAGAGGACATTGGGTTTTTCCTGACCAAAGATATTCAGAATGAAAACAGTTAAACCAATGGTCAATAGTTTTTTTAATTTCATTGTGATCAGTATTTGTGGTAATCGGATAAGCTATAATTCCTAGCTAGGAATCGAGCTGGATTAAAGTTAGTAAATTCGAATCTTAAACAGCCCTGTTTTAGGCAAGGCTACAACGGTGTTGCGGCGTTTTTTAAAATTATTTTATTGTTGTCTCAAGTTTAAACTTGATGTTTTTAATTGTTTAATAATTCTTTTAATCGATTAAAGTCTTTTGAAGAATGTTGTATAATTACAATGGCATTTTTTTCCCTAGCAAAAGCCTCAAAATCATTCATGCTTTTCAAGGTTTGTTCTACATTATAATTAAATGACGGAACTATTTTATTTTTCCTGTTTTCTTCAAAATGATACAAATCACCTGTCAGCAAAATAGGCTGCTCAAGTCCAAGTTCCAAATATAAAACCTGATGACCTATTGTATGCCCTGGCATAGATTTAATCACTACCATACCATCATTAAACACGTCATAATCCCCATTCAGTATTTCCACTTTAGTTAAATCTTTAACTGCAGGGTCTTTAACTTTAGCCGAATCTCCAGCAATGGCATTGAATTCATTCTCTTGAACCAACCATGTTGCATTTTTCATGAGGTTTGCATGTCCTGTATGGTCGGCATGATGATGTGATAATGCGATATAATCAAAACTCTCAATGCTTAAACCAATAGCTGCTAATTGATTTATAAGCGAATCTTTTCTTGACATAGAAAACCCTCCATCTGGGGTTTCATAAGGTTCCTTTAATCCAACTAAACTTTCAGATAATCCTGCATCCCACATCAAAGTTCCTTTAGGATGGGATATTATGTAATAAGGACTTAATAAAGCTTTGGATTGCCCTTGATAAGTGGTGTCTTGAGAGAATAACTCTAATTTATTGACCTGAATGGTTCCGCCATCTAAAACATATAATATGATTTTAGGCTCTAAATCTTCAGATGCGGCTGTTAGATTTTCTTTTTTTGTATTCTTACATGAAATAATTGATATTCCAATAAGTAAAAGGATTATTTTTCTCATCCAAGCAGTTTTCCGGTTTTTAATATTTTTTGTCCTTTTAATGCAAATCCCAATGCATTAAAATGTCTTTTATGGACTATTTATATGTTTTTTTTGAGGGCCCTATTTTTTAATGACGCACAATCGCAATGTTAAACCCCTCAATACTTCGGGAAAATCGACATGCTGTGATTTCTACTGAAATATAGCAAAATCCCTTAACTATTGTTTGAAAATATGACTTTCCTTGGAAACCCTGGTAAAATATCGTTTTAGCGTATTTTATCTTTTGTTATGCGCTTTGTTATTGGCTATTTCTTCTTCACTAAGCTCCGAAAATTTTGCCGCATTATCATAAAATATATCTTCCTTTTGTTCTAGTGTCAGAAGTCTGCTGAATTAACAGTTTCTATGGCAACCCCGCTAGTGCTCGATTGTAACGAGTACCGTGTTCAGTGACAAGAGTAAGAAACGAAGATAATAACATCCCAGCTGCCGTTAGTATGTAGAAACAAGAGTGAGTGCTACCGCCGTTTTGTAACGAGTGGCTATACGAGAGAGATACTGAAGAGAAATAACCACGGCAAAAGCTATGGCTATTTTCCAATTTTTAAGGTTCTATTTCTTTTGAAAAATTAATCCTAGCCACTTAAAAGACTAATTCGTAGCCTTCATATTTTCCTTGGTCATGGAATAAAACTGTCGATAATTAGGGTGTATATTCAAATTGATGCCCTCCTTGAAGTTACCATCCTTACCTAAGGAGTCAATTCTAT
Source organism: Maribacter sp. (assembly GCA_023141835.1). GTDB lineage: Bacteria > Bacteroidota > Bacteroidia > Flavobacteriales > Flavobacteriaceae > Maribacter_A. Next base: position 3,040 of record JAGLKG010000316.1, read on the forward strand.
TGGGGTCAATCTCGAATTGGTTTTGAAGTATCTCCCCTATGACCTTAGCCTGATCTGCAGCCAACTCTATTTCCCCAGTCATACTCAAACCTTCAATGGTTAGGGCCACTTTAGGATTGGCCTTAAGAATATGAGCTATTTTCTCCAACCAAGCCTGTCCACTTTCGGTTACTTTAATACTGGTGGTAGTTCCAAAAAGGGATTCCAAACTTGACGAAACAAGTACAATACCTTTCGACACGCCTACTTTGGAATTTTCGCCCAAGGATCGTTTGGCATTGGTAAGGACCACAACTGCCGTGGAATCATTGGAAGTGAATGCATCATTAATGGCCCTTAATTGATTTTCTTTTTCTTCTAGCTTGGCCAGCACCCTATTTAGATTTGCTGAATTGGTATTAGTGACTTTAGCAAAATTGTTTAAGTTTCGTAAAAGGGTGGAATTGGCATCTTGCAGCTCTGTTACCTGCTTTTCAAAGGATTCTGCCCGGGTTAAACCAATTTTCTCATTTTTTTTAGCTTCAATGACTACAGTTTTAGTAGAATCAAGCTCCGCTTTTAAAGTCTCGATTTCGGCAATTAGGTCACTTTTTCTTTGGGCATGTACAAAGGATGAAGCGGTCAATATAAAACAAAGAGTAAGTAGAAATCGAAGCATGGGTGTGGGTTGTTTTTAAATTGTATATTTTACAATATTCATAATCCAGGGGCAAAAATAAAGAATTTATTGAAACCGACTAGGAATGGTACGGAACCATTGAGGTATTTCACAATATTCAGTTTGAACCAAAGATTCAAAACTAATCCCGAAGGCTTTCGGGACTGTTGTTCGGATTCTCGCTGGAGTCTATCCGGAGTCAGACCGAAGGGTGTGAATAATAATTTCAACGGAAACCGAGAGCTAGTGCCTTGAGTAATTTACTCAATGATTTCTTGGAAATTCTTCCCGCCCAAGTATATACAATCATGGAGTTCTTGCATATTTTTAAAGTCAACTTTATATTTTTCGTAGCCGTAAGTGGCTTGCAAATTACTGCTTAGATAATCGTCATCAACGTTAACCTGAATATCGTTCATGGTAAATTGACAGGGGTGCTCATAACCCGCGGCATGCGTAATTTCCAACAGCTCTTTTCTAAAAGTTTTAAAATACTGGTCCAATCTGTCTGATTTTAAAGGTATGTTGATTCCGGCCTGCAACCATTTGCTTTGGGTGGCGACTCCCGAGGGGCATCGGTTTGTATGGCACAGCTGTGCTTGGACACAACCAATACTCATCATGGCTTCACGTGCCACATTAATGCAGTCAACGCCCATGGCGAAGGCCATGGCACCTTTTGCCGGGAAGCCTAATTTTCCACTTCCAATAAATACAATTCTACCCGTTAGCTTTTTGGCCAAAAACAGTTTGTACAAACTAGTAAATCCATAGACCCAAGGCAAAGAAACATGATCTGCGAAACTGGGGGGCGCAGCTCCAGTACCTCCTTCACCACCATCTACGGTGATAAAATCCGGGCCTTTTCCGGTTTGGACCATAAGATCCGCTAATGCCTCCCACTGATCTAATTTACCGATGGCTCCTTTGATCCCGACCGGTAACCCAGTCTGTTCAGCAATGTCCTCAATCAGCTGCAATAGTTCTGGAATACTGTTGAATGCCTTATGTGTGGCAGGGGAGAGGACATCCTTACCTACTTCAACCCCTCTGATTTTCGCAATTTCGGGGGTGATTTTAGCACCTGGTAAGATTCCTCCTTTTCCTGGTTTCGCTCCTTGGGACAATTTTATTTCAATCGCTTTGATACATGGATTTTCATCAACAAGAACTTTCAATTTATCTATGGAAAAATTCCCATCCTTACTCCGCACACCAAAATAACCTGTTCCAAAATGAAAGATAACATCCCCGCCTTTCTGGTGGTAAGGCGATAATCCGCCTTCTCCCGTATTGTGATATGCCCCCGCTTTACCCACACCGAAATTGAGCGCCTCGACCGCAGCAGCGGATAGCGACCCAAAACTCATTGCTGAAACATTGATGGCTGAGGCAGGCCGATACGGTTTTTTACGCTGATTATATGCGCCGATTACCTTTGCACAAGGTAAGAAAGTCTTATTCTTTTTATTGGGATGACCTTCATCAACTTTATAGGCCATCATCTGGTTTTTCACGAAGATGTGCTGGTGGGCATAGATATCGCGATCGGTCCCAAACCCTTCATAATTGTTCTCCTTTTTGGCCGAAGCGTATATCCAGCTTCGTTCAATACGATCAAAGGGAAGTTCTTCCCTATTATTCGCAACGAAATACTGCCGCATTTCGGGACCAATACTCTCAAGCCAGTACCGCAAATGTCCGACAATGGGAAAATTATGGGAAAGGGTATGCGCCCGCTGGAAAAAAATATCGCGAATGGCAACTATCAAAAGGATGAGTATAACCCATGCCCACCAAGGGATATTCGCAAAAATATGTAGAAGATTATTCATTTTTATTAAAGCTTAGAACTGAAAACCCACTGATTACTATTCTCTGACTAGAGCTAACGGACTACCGTCTACTATTCAAATAATCCAAACTCATTTCCGTCAATGTTTTTACGCCCAAAAGCAATCCACTATCATCAATGAGGAAATCTGGTGTGTGGTGCGGAAAAGATGCAGTATTCCCAGGGGTCATTCCGCCCAAGAAAAAGAAAAAACCTGGCACTTTCCTCTGAAAATAAGAGAAATCCTCTGCACCCGTAATTGCTTTTTGCGTTTGAATATTGGTTTCACCAGCAATACGCTTCATGGTAGGTAGCATTTGGGTAACCAGCGCAGGGTCGTTATACGTAATGTCGGTCATATCCCTGATTTCAAGGGTTGCTTCCCCACCATAGGCTTTGGCAATCGTCGATACCATTTCTTCCATTCTTTTGTTGATATGGTCTTTCATGGCATAGTCCAAAGTGCGTATTGTACCGACCATTTCAGCACTTTCTGGAATTATGTTAAACCGAACACCACTCTTAATCTTACCAACAGTAATAACCGCAGCTTCATTGGTCAAATTAACCTCCCTACTGATAATGGTTTGCAACCCATCAATGATTTTTGCACTAATTAAAATGGGATCTACTCCTGACCATGGTTGTGACCCATGACTTTGTTTTCCTTTTACTAGTATAGTAAACAGTTGTGAGGCGGCCATGGTGCCTCCCGATTTATACCGAATTACATCCACGGGAGTTTGGGAATTGATATGCAGCCCGAAAATGGCATCGACATCGGGGTTTTTCAACACGCCCTCCTTTACCATTAATAAAGCACCACCTTCTTCCCCTGGTGGAGGACCTTCCTCAGCAGGTTGAAAAATAAA